>NZ_JAQLOJ010000011.1:0-69794 GCF_057808485.1 Acholeplasma sp. ORD1043
TTTATAGTTTTATATCAAAAATTAGAGGTTGGTTGTCGAGTTTAAGGATGGAATCATTAATTTCATATGTTTTATTGGTTAAAAGGTTTTTATATAAACCATCTTTTAAATCAACTTTGACTTCTGATTTACTTTCTAAATTAAAGATACCTATTAATTTTCTTTGAGTATCTTTATAGGATAATACTGCAATTTCTTTAGATTCTAAGATTTCGAAAATTCCTTCACTAAGTAACGGATCTTTCTTGATTGTTGCTAGTCTAGTTATTAATGGTTCAATAGAATTTTCTTTATTCCAAGGTACTAAATCTTTTTCAAAAAGATCTGGTCTTTTAGTTACTTGATGTTCTTGTCCTGCGTAAATCATTACTGCACCTTTTAAGAAGAATTGAAGTGCAGTCATTTGAATTAATTGATCATAATTCTTGGTTTTAGATGCAATTCGATCTTGGTCATGATTCTCGAAACTACGTAGTTTAACATAGTTTTTAGGAAATACTGACTCTTGTCTATTAACTTCATATAAGTATCTTTCAAGTGTATTTCTACCTTTTAGATAACCATCCATGAATGAGAAGATATCATATTCATAAGCAATATCAAATGCTTCAAAAATTTGTGAGTCGGTTGATGCGTCAAAACCGATATCACGTAGATATTTAATAAATCCATATTCAACAGATTCAGATAACCATATAATATCAGGTCTAATTGCTGATACTTTTTCTCTTGCTTCCTTCCAAAAATCAAGAGGTAGAAGAGGAGCTACGTCACAACGGAATCCATCAACATATTGTGCCCAATATTTTAAGACATCAATTAAGTAATCCCAAACTTGTCTTTTACCAAAATCTAAGTCAGCGATATCACTCCAATCGCCAACGCGATTTGCTAAACTTCCATCAACTTTACGATAGAACCAGTCTGGATTAGTCTTAGTTAATTCGGAGTCACGTGATGTATGATTGAACACAATGTCAATCATTAATTTCATGTCTCGTTTATGAACTTCAGTGATTAATTCTTTGAAACTATTTAGATCACCATGTGCTTCATCAATTGCATAGTAATCTTTAATTGAATAAGGTGAACCAACTTCACCCTTTCGGTCGAGTTTTCCGATTGGGTGAATCGGTAATAAGTAGACAATATCTGTGCCTAATGATTTAATTCTGTCTAAGTCTTCAATTAAACCTTTAAAATCACCAGTTTTGGTATGTTGTCTAACAAAAACTTGATATAACATTAAGTTTCTGTAGCTGTTTGGTGTATTTTGAGCCATATGATTAACCTTTCGTTGCTCCAGCCATGATACCTTCAATTAAGTAACGTTGGAATACCATGTATATAATAGCAATTGGAAGACCTACAATTAAAGCTGCTGCAGCAAATGCTGGGTAGTTCGCGTTGTTTAAGTCATTAATGTAAGAGAAGATACCAACTGCAAGTGTCCATTGTTCTTGAATTTGACTAATATCTTTTCCAGGAGCTGGAACATTTAGTAAATATCCAGGAAGCATATAGTCCATCCAAGGTGCCATGAACATACCAACTGCTACGAATGTAAGAATTGGAACTGCAAGAGGTAGAATAATCTTTGTAAAGATTTGTAGTTTTGATGCACCATCAATCATTGCTGATTCATCTAAATCTTTTGGAATTTGAGATAAGAAACCTTTAATTAACCATAAGTTACCAGGGATTGATCCACCGATATAAAGAATTGTTAAGTAAATTGGTTGTCCAAGTAAATTAAACTTCCAGAATAAGACGAACATTGCGATTAATCCCATGAAGGATGGGAATGCTTGTAAAACTAAGATTGCAAGTAGTCCTGCTTTTTTACCCTTAAATGAGAATCTAGCAAATACGTATGAAGCACCAGTAATAATAACTGTACCAACAATCATATTAACTAATGCAATTAAGAATGTATTTAAGTACCAAGTTCCGAATTTAGATTCGCTGCTTGTAAATAAGTAGATAAATCCATTTAAACTTGGGTTTTCTGGCCAAATAGTATTTGGAACAGATGATAGTGATTCAGAGAATGCCATACCGAAGATGTACATAATTGGAATTAAGACAATAACCACGAGTAATGACAATTCTGCATACACTAGTAATTTTTTAACAATGTTACCTAATGAGAAGGTAGCTTTTAAAGCTTGAATTGAAATGTTACGACGTTTTGGACGTAATTTAAAATGAATAAATCCATATACTGGTACTAGACCAATTAATCCCGGCTCAATGCCTTCATAACCTTTCTTAAATGCATATTCTACAACTAAACCTTGATGAAGTAGAAGTATAACAACAATTAAGAAAATAGTAAGAGAAGTTGCCATGACGTTATTAACAAGTGATAAGTAACCTAGGATTGAAATTGGAATCATTAATAGGAAGAAACCTAATACAATTAATGATACTAAACCAACACGTTTGATAATATAGCTAAATGAATAAATGTATTCAAATTCAGCTGTTGAAACCATTGGCTTAAGGTTTTCTAAACGATCAACGTATTTATTACCCCAAAACGGTACTAAACTTGCTAATTTTATTTTTGTTACGCCTTCGTAACCCTTTTTCTTAGCAGTATCCCAAACTAAAGAGTAGTTTGTAAATAATGCAACTAATATTAAGAATATTGGAATGATATAAATTAACATAGACTAATCCTCGATAAATGCACGGGTTCTTGATAGGTTCCATGCAGTAATACTTCCGACAATTAAGAAGATCAAGACTGAGAATACTGATGCCATATTGTACAGCGCAATATGTGGATCAGTAGTTAATCGATACATCCAAGAAATTAAGATGTCCGTATCCCCAGCATATCCCTTATTTGGGTCAGTTAAGTCACCTGGACCACCACCTGTGATAAAGTAGATGACCCCGAAGTTATTAAAGTTACCTGAGAAAGTCATAATCAGAATTGGTGCGGTTGAATATAAAACAAGTGGCATTGTAATTGATGCAAGTTTTTGGAATCCAGAAGCACCATCGATATCTGCTGCTTCGTATAAAGATTTATCGATTGCAGTCATAATACCGGTCATTAATGCCATGAAATAAGGGAATCCTAACCAAATGTTTACAATAATTAAAGTTGCGCGAACGAAGTTTGGATTATGAGGGTTAGTAAACCATTGAATATTATCAAAACCTAACCAGAATGTCTTAGCCCAACCAACTGCATCTTGATAAGCAACACCTAAAATACCCCAATCTCTAAATAGATCATAGAGACCCATTGTTTGGAATATTTGGTTTACTAGTCCGTTTTCATTGAAAATAACTGAGAAGACCATTTGCGATAGAAGTGCTGGAATTGCCCAAGGTAAGATAAGTATTGTACGCCATAGTTTTCTAAATACAACTGATTCAGAGTTTAGAATTAATGCTTGGAAGAATCCTCCGAAGAATACAGTTACAGTAGACATAACTGCCCAAACAATTGTCCAACCAAGTACACGCCAGAATGCAATAGAGAAACCTTGTCCAATGCCTGACTCAGGATTAAAGATAGCAATAAAGTTTTCAAATCCTACCCAATTAAAGATATCATCCATTGATCCACTACCTTTAATTGATGTGAACGCAATGAAGAAACCGAAGATAATTGGCATGATTGAGATAAATGCTAATACAAATAGTGCAGGAGATAAAATAATGTACTCAAATCCGTTATCCCAAACTGATTTGAAATATTCTTTAGTTGATAATACTTGTTTTGCTAATCGTCTTTCTTCTGAAACTTTCCAAGTGTCGATCATTGACCATACACCAAAGATTAAGAAGAAGAATAGTAAGATAAGTGAAATTAAACCTTCAATTAATAATAAAGTTGATACGTGTCCACGAACAACGACTTGACCATCATAAGCAATCTTACCGCGTAAGTTTGAATTTGATGCCTCTCCTTCTTTACCAACCATTACATCATATAATGCCTGATGAGAGGTGAAAGTAATTTGTTCTGCTTCACCTAATGATGTTACTTGCCAGAAACCTTTAATGAAGATACCTGCTTTATCATAGAAGAAATTATCGAAACTATCCATGAAAGAGGATTTAATTTCTGGGTTCAACTCAAGATATACTCTAACCATTAATTTCTTGAAATCTTCAGATTGAATAGGATTGTTTAAGTGACCTTGAACCATTGCAAGTCTGAAGTATTTAGAAAATTCAGTTTGTTTGTATTGTAAACGGACACCATTGTGGAATTCGCCAGCTTTATATTTCTCATATATTACACTATCTTTTTCATATAGTGCACCAATGATTGAAGATTGAAGTGTTGGTGCAAAAACACCAACTACAGCTTGTTGAAGATTGAAATTAGTTGATGATAGTTCTAAGTATCTGGTAGCACCACCAACAATTACCTCAACATAATATGTGTTTAGGTTTTTATAAATACGTCCAGTCTTGTTGAATGTTGTAAAACCTTGTACTGATGTAATTACTGTTGTATTTGCATTATTAGCATATAAGTAATGTGTTTCAGTATATTCTTTGTTATCGTTTCCGCTTGTCGATGTTTCGATGTAGAATTTGTTATTAACTTGATCCCAATATAGATTTTCTTTTGTAACAAATCTAATCGCAGAATTAATTTCAAAATCAGCTTCAGGAATGAATGCTGATGTTGTCAAGTTTGTGAAGCCTGGTTTTGAACCCTCAGCAATGTCTTCTGCGAAGAATTTAATGAATTGTTCTTCTGTGAATAAACTTGCAGTAGGATTTGAAATTCCTGTTGGCCCACCGTAATAACGACCATTAGTCCCCTTTTGAACCCCTATTTCAGTTAAAAACTCTTCAAAGGCTTCATGAGGATTATTATTATTGATCGCTTGGTCATCGTATGTTTGGAATAATCTTTTTTCATACCAAGTACCAAATGATTCGCCGGCAATTTTGCTTAAAGCGACCTCATTCTCGTATTTTGGTTGATAGAAGTAGTTAGATGTCGCTAACTCGATTGTAACCATTATTGCGAAAAATATAAAAAAGAATAAAGACTTTAAGTATTGTCTATTAAAGAGTTGACCCAGTCCCCAAATAAAACCAGAAAGAATGGTTTTTATGACATTCCATGCTTTCATGTTGCACAACCTTTCTCTATAAAATAATCAAATGGAGGCGATAGAAAAGTCTATCGCCTTCACACTTGATGGATTAATGTTTATTTAAAATATTATTTATGCGCCAAGATTTTTTAAAGCTTGGTAAGCAATTTCTGCAGCAGCCACAGCATCTGAAGGAGCAGTACCTGTATTCCAAACAGAAATTACCATTGATTCACCAGGACCCCAGTAGTGTTGAACTTCTGGAATTGTTGGCATTGGGATAGCGTCGTTTAATTGTTCTGAGATAGCAACCATTAAATCATCATTCATAAAGCCATCGATGTTTGGTAATAATTCAGTCTTTAATGCAGGAACTTTGTACTTCATATCAAATTGAAGTTGCATAGCTTCATCACTTAACATGAATTCTAAGAAAGCAGATGCAGCAGCAGTATGTTTAGAGTACTTGTAAATTGCTAACATTTGGGCACCAGCAAATGGTTTACCAACTTGACCGTTAATTGATGGTAATGGAGCGATACCGAAATCACCTAAAGTAGTTGAATCTTTGTATTCTTGGATATTCCATGGACCAGCAATGATGTAAGGAATCTTACCTGCAACGAAGTTAGCATTAGCTGATACTGAATTGTGGTTACCGTTACCAGTAACAACAGGTTTTAAGCTATTAACCATCCAAGTTAATGCAGATTCAGCTTGAGCAAAACCAACATTATTTGGATTGTTTAATTCTGGACCAAATGGTTGGAAACCAAATGATGAGTAAATATGTTGAATGAAGTATGAGTCAGCCCAGTGAGAAGATGTACCTAAGTAGTAGTAACCTTTAGCAGCGTTTGTTAAACCTGAACCATCACTAGCTTGAGCAGCATTCCAAGTAGCACCAGCAGTTAGAATTTCTTCATAAGTTGTAGCTGGAGTTGATACTAATGCTTTGTTGTAGTATAAACCTACAGCTTCTAATGACATTGGAACAGCATATAGTTGTTCAGTAGCATTTGCACCAGGACCGAATTCGCCAGTTTCTTCATTATAAAGTAATGTAGCGATGTCTAATCCAAGTGGATGTGCACGTTCAGCAACTTTAGAAGCAGTACCTGCAGGAATTGGATATACTAAATCTTCTAAGACAGCAGTAGCTAAGTGGTCATGAGGGAATTGGAAAATATCCGCACCGTTACCAGTTAAACCATAAGTCTTTAATTTTTCACGAGCTTCAACTGATCCCATATGTTGGTGTTTAACAATAATGTTTTTACCAGCATCAGTAGCATTGAAAGCTTCGATTACAGCTTGCATATATTCACCGTCTTGGTCATCAATCCAAACAGTGATTGTTTCTTTTTCACCACGTAATTCTGAGAAATCGTAGATAGCACCATTATTTGTTTCACTTGGTGTACATGCGATAATTACAGCAGAGAATACAACTAAAAGTAATGCTAAGAATATTTTTTTCATGTTTTTCCTCCTTATGCCGCACTCTTAGTTACACGGAATGTGAATGTAACTTCACCCACGTTACCCCATGTATCTTCAACTTGTAATTTAATTACATAATCGCCTTCAGTTCTAGTGTCTAAAATTGAATTTGGACCAGCAGGAACGTAAACAGCTTGAGTTAAATTACCATCGCGATCATCATTTGCTTCATATAGTGGGAAGTCATCTAAGTCGAATGGTTGACCCCATGCAACAATAACAACACCATCTTCATCTAATAATGGGAAAGTGATTACTGGAGCTTGAGTATCCATAGCAACAGCGATTTCTGCTTCATTAGTTCCATCATTATAGAATAATACATATTCTTTAGTGTTATCTAACGGAGTAGCTTCTGGTAATACTACAACGAAGTCAGTTAATGATGCAGATCTAACTGAGAAGTCAACACGTTCTAATGCAATAGCATTACCGAATGTGTTTTCACCAGTCTTTTGTTTTAAAACAAACCAACCAACCATAGTTTCCATTGCGTCTTCTTTTTCATCAGCTTCTTCAGCTTCTGCATAAATGTTAGTAACAGCAGCAGAAAGTTTAACAATGATTTGAGTTGGACGTGGAGCATATGTACCATTAAATTGACCAGTCTTAGAATCGATTTGGAAAGGCATTAATTTAAATGAGAATGCGTCTTCTTCAAAATCAGCATATGCATCTAAACCATAGAATACATTGTCGTTAGCAGTATAAGCATCACCTTTTGATACTACCCATGCAAATGAAGTATCACCAACAGCATGAGTACCTTCACCAAATGCACCTTGTAAAGTCACGTCACCAGTTTTCTTATTAGCATCGCCACCAGCATAGATTAATAAACCAGCACCTGGAACTGCATCATCAGCAGCAGGAGCAGCAGATAACATACCAGCTTTAACTTGAACACCAGCAGCAGTTTCACCTGCAGTTGAGAATACTTTTAATGGAGTTCCCCAACCTGATGCTTCTTGTGACCAACCTGACCAGTTATGAACACCAAGGTTTTCTTCATAGTTACCAGTTGGATCAAAATAAACTAATAACATATTGAATTTATCAGAATCAGCTACATAATATCTTGGATCATCAGCTGATGAGTTTGCAGTTCCTTGGAAAACATAAACGTGTGTAGTTTTATTTGCTTGAACAACTGTTCTAGCGATGTTGATGTCACCAGTATATTTTGTGTTCCAGTCTGGATCACCACCACCAGGTCTACTTACACCAATAAAACCAATTGTTTCTGTGTTGTCAGCAGCAACAACTGGAACGTTGTTGAAGTTGAATACAGCACCGAAATCATCAAGTGCATCGTAAGTTGCTTTGTCACTTACGTTAGCACCCCAACCCCAGCTACCTAAATCTTGATAGTTATCATCCCATTTTTTGAAATGAACTACAAGGTTACCAGTTTCAACTTCATCAGCAAAAAATTGAGGAAGCGAAACAAGTAAGGCAACTAAAGCGAATAAAGATAAGATAATCTTTTTCATTTTACCCTCCTAAAAAGTATTGTTGTGATTCATCTTACAGCATTAAGTATATCACGAAATAGGTCTCGAATGTAAACGCTTTACAAGTGTAACGATTATGCAAACGGTTTCCTTTTGTAATCGCTAACATGTAAAAGTAATTTTTTTTAAGATTATGATATAGTGAGAACGTAAAGGAGGGTTTTTCGATTGAAAAAATTAGTTATATTTATGATGTTGTTTGTGTTTTCTGTTGTACTTTCGTTAAATTTTTCGTACGCAGCTACACCTAACACATTAGTGGTTCATTATTATCGCTACGACGATACATATGATCATACATTTTGGATGTGGGAATCAAAACCAACAGGGGGAACTGGTAAAGAATTTACTTTTAATCCAAGTAATAAGGATGAACACGGAGTTTATTTTGAAGTAAATCTTGGTGTCGAATATCCTAGTGCAACAGAAGTTGGTATCATTATTAAAAAAGGTGCCGGTTGGAGTGGTGAAAGAGAACCTGGCGGTGACAGATTCATCAACCTTTCAGATATTGAAGTAAAAAACGGTAAAGCACATGCTTACTTTGTTCAAGGATCAGTCAAATTTGCTACATCAGACGCTGACTTAGAAAATGGTGTGGTTGAATATGGTGCAACCATATTATATAACGGGTTTGCACGTAGAAATAATAAATTCTACATTGATGTGAATTTATCGAATTCGGCAGTAGATTATAAAGTTTATGCTAGTGGTGAACAAGTTCAATCTGGTGTTTTTGGCAATGGATTAACTCATTCAATTGAAATCACTTCATTAGACTTATCTAAAACTTATGAGATTGAAGTTAACTTTGGGGAAAAGGTTTCTAGAAAATTTGTTCAACTAAGTGGTATTTATGATACACCTGAATTTGAAGAAGAATATACTTATAATGGTCAACTTGGTGCAACCTATTCTAAAGAAAAAACTACATTTAGAGTATGGGCTCCTTTGGCATCAGAGTTAACATTAAATCTTTATAATCAAGGTCATCCAAATTATGATAGATTAGGAAATCCGAATCAAGAATTATTACCTTACGAAACTCATGATTTCGTAAAAATTGAGAATGGTGCATGGGAAGTAGAAGTTGACGGTGACTTAGATGCTAAATATTATACTTTCTCTGTAACTAATTATGAAATTACATCAGAAGTAACAGACCCATATAGTTATTCAACTGGTGCCAACGGTTTAAGAAGTATGGTTGTTAATTTTGATAAAACAGACCCAGCAAATTGGGAATTTGTTGAACGACCACAAACAATCGTTAATTTTACTGATTACATCATATGGGAACTTCATGTTAGAGATTTAACCACACATTCAAGTTGGGGTGGAAATCAAGCATGGCGTGGTAAGTTCTTAGGTTTATCACAAGGTGGTACTTCCTATACACAAGATGGAGTAACGGTTACAACTGGTTTAGACCATATTGAAGAATTAGGTGTAAATGCAGTTCATTTACTACCAATCTTTGATTTTGGTTATGTAGATGAAGTCGAATTATTTCAAAATCCAAATGCAACAAAATCATTTAACTGGGGTTATATGCCTTACCACTTTAATACTTTAGAAGGTTCTTATTCTACAAATCCTTTCGATGGATATGTTAGAATGTATGAATTTAAACAAGCAGTCAAAGCTATGTCTGACAAAGGTATAAGAGTAATTATGGATGTGGTTTATAACCATACAGCAGAATCTGAAGGCTCTAACTTTAATAAGTTAGTCCCAGGATATTATCATAGATTAACATCAAATGGAAGTTTTTCAAACGGTTCAGGAACTGGTAATGAAACTGCATCTGAACGTTCAATGTTTAGAAAATTTATGATCGATTCAACTACATTCTTGGTAACTGAATATAAACTTTCAGGATTACGTTTTGACTTAATGTCATTACATGATGTTGATACAATGAATGAAATTAGACAAGCAATGAATGCTATCGACCCAACAATCATCTTATATGGTGAACCTTGGGCAGGTGGTGACACATTAATTGATGGTTCAATCGCCGCTGGTATGACAAATACAAATGGTTGGGATAGAACACAAATTAGAAAATTAGATAATGGTGTGGCTGCATTTAATGATTTATTACGAAATGCTTTAAAAGGTGATCCTGATGGCCAAGGACGTGGTTTCTTGCAGGGTGATATGGATTATAACAAGATGCAAGACTTAAGAAAAGGTATCCTAGGTGCAACAGATCAATTTACTAATGAACCAACTCAAAATATCGTTTATAATGAAGCACATGATAACTTAACGCTACATGATAAATTAAGAAATACAGGATTCTCAGCAGCAGATGTTAAATTTGGTCAAATGCAATCCAATGCAATTGTGTTAACCTCAATGGGTATTCCATTCCTTCATGCTGGTACTGAATTCTTGCGCAGTAAACCACTACAAGGTGGTGGTTATGAACACAATTCATATGAATCACCAGATTCAGTAAACCAATTACGTTGGGATCGTAAATTACAGTACAATGAAGTATTTGAGTTCACAAAAGCATTAATTCATATTAGAAAAACTTATTCTGGTCTAAGAATGAGCACTACAGCTGAAATTCAATCAAGATTTGAATGGGTTACAACTTCTCAAGATGGATCAGATAAAGCATTAGCATTTAAGATTAAAGGTACAGCAACAGAACCAACCATCTTGGTTATTCATGCAGGTAAAACATCTGGTGCCACAAACGTGACATTAAGTGATGGAAAAACATATATGCAATTAACTGGTAGAGCTGGCACACAAGCTCTATATGATACCGAAATAGGTCTCGTTTCAAGAAAAGGCAATATCTCAATTGGCTCACAAAATACATCAGCAATTTTTGTAGAAGTGATGTCAACTGATAAAGCATCTATTAAATCTCAAAATGTGAATATAGAATTAGGTGCTTCATTTAATGCACTTTCAAATGTAAATATACCTACAGGTTCACAAGTTTATGCATCTTCAATTGATACATCTATCCCTGGATTTAAATTAGTTACAGTTATTGAAGTTGATTATCTTGGTAATAAGAATATACTATTCTATACTGTTAATGTTGCTGGTGGAAGATTCACAGGTTCAATCACTGTAGGAGGTCTAGCATGAAAAAATTATTAGTTAGTTTACTGCTATTAATGAGTTTTGTTTTAGTCGCATGTGATGGAACTGCTGATTCAGTTGTTGAAGTTCAGAATGCAACAATTACTGGTAAAACATTTACTGCAGATATTGTTATTTCGATTGAGATTGATGATGAAGATTATTTAACTGAAATAGTTACAAATGCAGTTTATAGTACTTACAATTCATTTAAAGAAGATTTTGGCGTAGATACCTATACATTGTATTTCACAGTATATTTATCAGATAGTGAAGAATCAATTGGTTCAATCGCTTATAAGATTAATGCCTCACTTCAAAAACCTGGTTTAAGTTATATTTCTGATACGTTAAAATTGTCATTAGAATAGTGGATATATTAAAGGTATGTTTATTAAGAACATACCTTTTTTTTGTGTTTAAAATTATGGCAACGATTTTACAAACAGCATAATTGATAAATGTAAGCGCATACTATATACTAATTATAAATATTTATCAGTATTTCACGAATACTTAAGGGGAGGGACTTTTGTGAAAGAAAAGAAAAAATATGTAGAACCTTTTGTTGAGGTGCTAGAATTTTCGTTTGAGGAGAGTATCGCATCAAGTGGGGTTGCATTCATTGAAGAGATGTGGGGTGAATTGTGATGAGACATAAATTTTCATTAATTTCACTCATTTTAGTTTGGATATTTGTATTTGTATTAGCAGTTATTCCAAGTTTGTATGCAGATGGTCCAGTTGGTAAAATTAATCTTAAAGTATATAAAGATGCTAGTGAGCCAGTTGTAAATATTGAATTATCAGGCTCATTGGGAGAATTAATTGATATAGAACTAGATGGTATTAAACCAAGTGATAAAGAATTTGCATTCTATGTTTACAATGGTCAGAAAGTCGATGATTCTGAGAGTTTTTTAGTAAGCGAATCAACAAATATTGCTGTATTTTTTAAGGCTGAAGAGGAAATAATCGCTGCATATGTGGATACAAATGGATATATTTTAGGTGTTCAATACGGAATTGATGAAATTGAACTAAACTTCCCGGGCATGGAAAATCCAACAAAACCTGGATTATCATTTTCTGGATGGAATTTGACAGGAGTAATTACTGAAGATGTCATAGTTAAAGCAGAATATGAGTTGAGTGATAATAATAAATACACAGTTACATTAGATAACGAAGCTGGTGTTTATGGTGCTGGCGAATACGACTATAATGAAATTGCTACAATTTCAACGGATTTGGAAGACTTCAGCCATTGGGTACAAGTTGGAAGTTGGACTGATGGTGCAATCGTAAGTTATAATAGAGAACTAAAGTTTACAGTCCTTGAGAATATTACATTAAAAGCAGTAACTGGATCGATAGAACCTCAGAATATAATTTACTTAAATGAAGTAACAGGTATTAGACCAGGTTATGAATCCTATGTAGGTCAAGTAAATTTAATTTCAGGATATACATTAGTAGAAGCGGGATTGGTATTGTCTAATATCATTCCAATGCCATCAATTAGTGATGAATTTGTTGATAAAGGTGCAAGTACTTCAATTCATTCGGTGACTAAAGAATTCTTATTAAGTATAGTTGATGATGCATTTAGATATGTAAGGGCATATGCAATTATTAGAAATGAATTAGGTGAATTTACAACTATTTATAGTCAAAATAGTAAGCACTCAACAGATGTAACTTTTCAACTTTGGGTAAATACTGATTGGCATCCTAGACCTACTGTGGAAGTAGTTTTTGATTATGACGGTGCTAATAATGATGTCCTTCTGATGTATCAACAGCCAAGTCCAGATAATGATTACTTAGCTACGAAGCGATTTGAGTGGTTTGGTGACGATGATAAATGGTTAATAATTCATTACAAATACAGATATAATTATGATTTTAATAAACCTGATGATGAAGACATTACTAGTTATATCGATTTCGAAGTCACTGATTTATTTTTAGAATGGGTTGGTGGACATTAAGATTTAAGTGGGTAATAAAATAAAACCGGGTCTCTTAATGAGAACCGGTTTTTAATTATTTAATATAATTATTCAATTGTGATGGATTGATTTCTAAAACAATTGTTCCATAAGCTGGAATATTTAATGATGAACCATATACAAAATCAATATAATCAGTACTTACTGAAGCTGCTGATGATGATACATTATGTAGGACTAATAATGCTTGTTCAACACCATGCGCATTGTAATATCTTACAAAACCTTGTATATTAGATGAATTATTCTTCCATGCTTTTAAGTAATTACCATACATTAGAGCTGGATTATCTTGTCTTAAATTTGCAAATGTTTTGTATGTATTTAATAGTGAATTTGAATTGTTTAATGACTGTGTAACACTTGGTGCATCATTAGAACCGTCATATGGCATTAGCCATGTAGTTTGTTTTGATGCATCACCCCAAATAAATGGTGCTCTTCGGTATTGATCCCAAATTGGACCTTGACCATTAAAGTCATTACCACCATAGCTTACACCTTTCATACCTAACTCATCTCCATAATAAATATGCGGTGAACCAGGGAGTGTTAACATAAAGGCAGCAGATTGTTTTAATTTTTCTAAACCATTAGCTCCAGAGTATTCACCACGAGAGGCAACCCTATCGATATCATGATTACTGATAAATACACCAGGAGTATAATTTGGATTATATGTCTTATAACTATCAAAAGCTCTAACGACATTTGAAACTAATTGATTTACACTGTTTCCGCTACCAATTTTACCCCAAATTTGACTAGCAACATAAAAATCAAATAATGAGTCAAGACCGATATAATATTGGTTATATGCGATATATTCATATTCGAATACTTCACCGACAAAGAATACATCAGGATTAATTGTCTTAGCATAATCTTTAAGATTTTTTAAGAATTGATAATTTTTTGCTTGCATTGAAGCAGGATTTGTATTTGGATTACCTAAGAAGAAGTGTTTCGCAGCATCGAATCTGAAACCATGAACACCTTTTTCAATCCAATAAGCCATGATTTCCTTAATTTCATTAACTACTTCAGTGTTGTCTAAGTTTAAATCCTTCATACCACCAGCAAAACTTTCAAAAGAAGTGTCTGGTGATGTCCATATGTACCAATCACGATATGGACTGTTTACACTAGATTGGGCTGATGTATACCAAGGATGTGTATCGGATGTATGGTTAATAACAAAATCCATAACAATTCTAATACCCATTTGATCAGCTGTTTCAATGAGGTTTTCTAAATCTTCTGATGTACCATATTCAGGATTAACTTTATAGTAATCTTTGACTCTATATCCGTGATACGAATTCCAATCGGTATCAGTCTCATTCCATGGTAACATCCAAATAGCAGTAGCACCTAAATCTTTTATGTACTCTAAATTTTCAGTAACACCATTAAAATCACCAACCCCATCACCATCACTATCAGCAAAAGAGCGAATAAATAATTGGTAATAAATATCGTTTTTAGGGTTTAGTGCTCTAAGATCAACATCAGGGTTTTCACCATCAGTATTGTCATTAGGATTACAAGCGATTAATACTAAAGCTACGAAAGCTAGTATCCATATAGTAAATATCTTTTTCATAATATCCCCCTTAAGGATTTTTACAAAGTTAATTTATCATAGCAAATGATAATTTCCCTAATACTTTGGCAAAAATATAAATATGTAAACGGTTTACTTTTATGCAACTGTCTTTTTAGCAAATACTAATAGTGTTATCATTACGATCAAGCCTAAAGCTAAATTGAATACCACTGGCGCAAATCCAGGAAGAATTAATCCTAAAATCATAGCAAGTATAGCCGGAATTGTTGATGAGAAAATAACAAAGTTAAGACCATCTTTATAATTTAAGAATTTAGCAAATCCAAAACGATAAATTTGGATGATACCTGATAGAAGTAAAGCAAACAGAATGGTTGCAGAAGTATTGAATACTTGGTTTCTAATGGTAACAAACAAAATGATGTAACCAGAGAAAGATGACTCAACACTTAAAGCAAATTCTTGGAACATTTGTTCACGTTCTAATCCGGTAGAATAGTTTAAATCATTTAAATTAATTATGGTTTTGAACCCATAATATCCATCAGAATCTAAGAAGTTACCTTCAAGGTCAATATATCTAATAAAGTCTTCGTAAAAGATAACTTGGTGCTTGTCGCTTGGATAATCAATATCTTCATCGTATCCAAAAATGAAAACATATTCTTTATATGTTAAATATCTGCCATCAGCATAATCTGAATCAAATCCTGTAAGTTTGCTCATTGTACCATCTGGAAGATTCGACCAAGTAGGTACACCATCAGTTAGATTTTCACGAATGAAATTGATTTGTTGTTGTTCATTTTGAAAGCCCATGACTGTTAATGGAAAATTCATAAATGAAACAATAAGTAAGAAGTAAATCAATGTTTTAATTAATGATTCACCACGATGTGTTAATAATTTTGGAATTTGAAATCCATATTTAAAATATCTAACTAAAAACATATTAATGTAGGTCCGTATCTCTCATAGTTTTTGTTCTAATGGCTTCATTAGCACGTTTATTTTGTGGAGAATAATCTAAATCGATTACTTTTGTCTTAAAAATGAAGTCATGAATTGTTCTTGAAACTTGATTTTCTGAAATAAAGAAATAAGCTACGATTAGGTAAACACCAAAGGTTGCAAGTGATAATCCGTACTTAACAAATTCTCTAGCAATTAACTTAATAACGTGTGGTTCACGATCATCCATGTTAACAACTTTTATTTTTTGAATTCTTTGTCCAAATGTTTGATGAGATTTCAAACATAGCGGTAAAATAATGATTAATATGAAGGCAACCGCTATAACAATAAATTGAACTAAATTTTTACCTTCAAAGTCAGGTAAGCCTAATGCTGTTAATAAAACTGCTACAGATAAACCTGAAATATCTGCTGCAAATGCTCTAACTCTTTTTTCAAATCTTGGAACCATATTTACACCTCGTCTTGTCATAACTATTATAACATTAAAATTTACTGAAACCGTTTGCAATAAAAATTATATTATTGTATAATAACTTTGATAGAAATCTTGCGTCTATCTAAATCAAAAATATAATTATTAGGGGGCTACAATGGCTACATTAGTTTTAAAAGACATTAACAAAGTCTATCCTAATGGTGTTCAAGCGGTCTTTGACTTCAACTTAAACATCAAGGATAAAGAATTTATCGTTTTTGTCGGACCATCTGGTTGCGGTAAATCAACCACCCTCCGTATGATCGCGGGCCTAGAGGACATTAGTTCAGGCGAATTATATATTGATGATGAATACAAGAACGACACTGCTCCAAAAGACAGAGATATCGCAATGGTATTCCAAAGTTATGCGTTATATCCACATATGACTGTGTATGATAACATCGCCTTTGGTTTAAAATTACGTAAAGTTCCAAAAGCAATCATCAAAGAAAAAGTACAAGCGGCAGCGGAAATTTTAGGTTTAGTTCCATACTTGGATCGTAAACCAAAGGCTCTTTCTGGGGGGCAAAGACAACGTGTTGCATTAGGACGTTCAATCGTTCGTGATGCTAAAGTATTCTTGATGGACGAACCATTATCAAACTTAGACGCGAAACTACGTGTGCAAATGCGTGGAGAATTAATCAAACTTCACAAGAAGTTAGACACTACAACAATTTATGTAACCCATGACCAAATCGAAGCTATGACAATGGCTACTCGTATTGTTGTTATGAACAAAGGTTACATCATGCAAGTTGGCGAACCTAAAGAAATTTATGACAAACCAGCTAACATGTTCGTTGCAGGCTTCATTGGTACACCTCCAATGAACTTTATCAATGGTAAAGTTGATGGTAAAGGTGTATTCCATGCAGGTCAATACAAGATTCAATTACCACAAGATAAATTTGAAGTTGTTAAACAAAACAAATTTATCGATAAACCTATCGTTTTAGGTATCCGTGCAGAAGATATTCATGACGACGAAGTTGTTATGCAAGCTCATCCTGCTGGTATCTTAGACGTTGTTGTCGACGTTGCTGAATTATTAGGTGCTGAAACTAACATCTATACTGTAATTAACGATTGCAATGTTATTGCTAAAGTTAATGCACGTACAAATGTTACTATGGGTGACAAGATCAAATTAGGATTTGACTTACATAAAGTTCATTTCTTCGATCCTGAAACTGAAGTAAGATTAGTATTCGACCCAAATAAAGCTGAATAAGCTTAAAAATCAATATAAATTGATAAATTACGGAGTAATCATGCAAGAGGGTTACTCCGTTTTCATTTATAATAAGACTAGGAGGTAGGTACTATGAACTTATTTGATATTAAAGTAAAGAATTTTAAACATGAAGTAACAACCCTTTCTGAATATAAAGGAAAAGTTATTTTGATTGTAAATACTGCAACTCGTTGTGGACATACGAAACAATATGATGGTTTACAAAAACTATATGCAGCTTATGAAGATAAAGGATTTGTGATCCTAGATTTTCCATGTAATCAATTTTTAGCGCAAGCACCAGGAAATGTAGAAGAAATTAAGGAATTTTGTGATTTAAACTTTCATACTACATTCCCGTTATTTGACAAAATTAAAGTGAATGGATTCTTTTCGCATCCGCTCTATAGATTTTTAAAATCAAATGCACCGTATGAGTTACAACCAAATCAAACTTTAGAGGACGTTAATAAGTTAAAAAAGACACCAAAACGAATTAAGTGGAACTTCACGAAATTCTTAATTGATCAAAATGGTGAAATTAAATATCGATTCTCACCTGGTTTTCAACCAAGTGATATTGAACCGTTTATAAATCGATTATTAATCACATAATTGACATTCGTACCGATTTTTGGTATGATATTAAACGTTACACACGATGTACACACGGAGGAAATAATATAATTATGGAAGATACAAGTTGTGGCCAGAGGACGAAAATAGACGAACCTGAGGAGGATATATTCTCATGGTTGTCAGTATAATATTAATATTTGTCTTTATAGGTCTCAATGGCATATTTGCCGCAAGTGAAATTGCATTAGTTTCAGCCAATCGTAAAAAGGTTGAAGCAGATGTTGAATTAGGTAAAAAGAAAGCTAAAAAAGCCAAAAAATTATTAGCTTTAATGGAGAATCCAACTAAATTCTTATCAACTATTCAAATTGGTATTACAATGTTTGGATTTATCAATGGTGCGATTGCCGCGAACTCATTTACAGAACAAATCGCTGGTACTTTATCAGTGGATTTCAACTGGGATATTGCTATTGCATCACCTATCATCACTGTTATCGTTACATTATTGCTGACGTACTTACAAGTCGTACTAGGTGAACTAGTACCAAAACGCCTTGCAATGAAAGCACCTGAACCAGTTGCTTATTTCTTTGTAGGTTTCTTAAGCGCTATTGCTTTAGTTATGCGTCCGTTTGTTATATTACTTACAGGCACAGCGAACTTACTTGTTAGAATGTTTGGTATTAATCCTAACGAAAACGATGATACGATGACAGAAGATGAATTAAGATTAGAACTTAATGCATCTGAACAAAAAGGTGTCATTGACAGTTCTGAAAACGAAATGATTCAAAACATTTTTGAATTTGATACAACAACTGTTGAAGAAGTTATGACACACCGAACAGAAGTGTCAGCAATCGATATTGAAGCAACTAGAGAAGAAGTTATTTCTTATGTAACAAATGAGAAATATACAAGATTCCCTGTTTATGAAGGAACGATTGATAAAATCATTGGTACACTTCATGTTAAAGATCTATTAAAATTCTTAGAGTTAAATCCTAATCAAGAAGAATTTAACTTAAGAAAATTGTTAAGAGATCCACTTTTCGTCCCTCAATCTAAAAATACTAGACAATTATTTAAAGATATGCAGGCATCAAAAGTACATATTGCAATTGTTATCGATGAATATGGCGGAACAGCTGGTATTGTAACATTTGAAGACTTAATCGAAGAAATCGTTGGTAATATTTTTGACGAATACGATGAAGATGAAGTTGAAATTGCAACAATTAAAGAAGATCAATATGAAATAGATGGTCTAACAAACATCGATGATGTTGAAGAATTGCTGGATGCACATTTACCTGTTGAAGAATATGACACGTTATCAGGATTTATCTTAGGTCAATTAGGCCGCTTCCCTGAACCAGATGAAACAATTGTTATTGTATACAATAATTATCGTTTTGAAGTTTTAGAAGTTGATGATAAAGTCATTGAAAGAGTCAAAGTTACTAAAATTGAAGATAATCAAATAAATGACGAAGCAGATGAAGGTTAATTCATCTGCTTTTTTCTTGCTTTTCTATGCTAAAATGAATATAAGGAGATGAGGATATGAATGTAGCATTTATAACATCTGAAATGTTTCCTTTTTCAAAAACAGGCGGTCTAGCTGACATTGCTTACTTTTTGCCAAAAGGACTTCAAAAACTTGGTGTTAAAATATCTGTTTTTACACCGTATTACGCAAATTTAAAATCAGTTAAACATGAGAATATGACTTTTATTGGTGAGAGAAACATTCAAATGGGTGGTATTCAAACTGTGTTTAACTATTATAAATATGATTTTGAAGGTGTAGATGTCATATTTATACAAAATATGCATTATTTTGAACGAGATCGATTTTATGGCTTTAATGATGATGCAGAGCGATTTACTTCATTTTCATTTGCTGTTTTAGAAGGGTTAGAACTGCTAGATTCCATACCAGATTTATTACATATTAATGACTGGCAAACTGGTATGATTCCATATTTGCTTGAAAAACACTATAAATGGAAATTAAACTATACAAAAATAAGAACTTTGTTAACGATTCACAACATGGAGTACCAAGGAAATTTTGATACATATGTTGCAAGATTCTTTAATCATGATTTTGATTATGAATATATTCATTTTGATCGAGTTAATTTCTTAAAAGCGGGAATACTTAAAGCAGATCGAATTAATACTGTTTCACCAACATATAAAGAAGAAATATTAACAAGATCATTTGGATTTTCATTAGATGGTATTCTAGACTTTAGGCGAACAGATTTAACTGGTATCTTAAACGGTATTGATTCAGAAACATTTGATCCAACTAAAGATAATTTTATTGAAAAATATTCAGTATCTAATGTAAGAGAAGGCAAACTAGCCAATAAGATGAAAGTCTACAAACAATTTGGTTTAGGTGATGAATACGATGTACCATTTGTTGTCTATATTGGGCGTTATGCAAATCAAAAAGGACTTTGGATGATTAAGGATGTATTATTTGAACTGGCGAATTATTCAAATGCTAAATTCTTTTTCTTGGGCTCTGGAGACCCAGTATATGAAAATTTCTTTAAAGTTATGACAGATAAATTTCCAGGTAAAATAGGAAATTACATTGGGTATAATGAAAAACTTGCACATGAATTATATGCGGCTAGCGATATATTCTTAATGCCTAGTGAATTTGAACCATGTGGATTAGGTCAAATGATTTCAATGAAATATGGTTCATTACCAGTTGTTAGAGAGACTGGTGGTCTAAAAGATACTGTGATTCCATATAATAAATATACAAATCAAGGTACAGGCTTTAGTTTTAGAAACCTGTCATCAATAGAATTTAAAGAAAAAGTGTTTGAAGCACTCAGTTTATTTAAAGAACAACCAAAAACATGGGATAAACTTGTTTCTCAAGCGATGAAAAAAGATTATTCATTGGAAAAAATGGCATCGAACTATAAAAATTTATATAAAGATATTATCGGGGGATAAATATGGAAACTTTAGCACTTATACTAGCTGGTGGCAAGGGAACAAGATTAGATCTTTTATCCAATAGACGCAGTAAGCCGGCCATGCCTTTTGCAGGTAAATATCGTATTATTGATTTTGCTTTATCAAATTGTAGTCAATCAGGTATTTATGATATTGCTATACTTACGCAATATTTACCATTATCATTAAATGAACATATTGGTTCAGGTAAACCTTGGGATTTAGATAGAAATAATTCAGGTGTCACCTTACTTCAACCACATGCTATGTGGTATAACGGAACAGCTGATGCGGTATCTAAAAATATGGAATTTATTAAGAAAAAAGCACCAAAATATGTTCTCATTTTATCTGGTGACCATATTTATAAGATGGATTATCGAAAAATGATTCAATCACATAAAGCTACTGGTGCAAAACTAACGATTGCATGTCAAGAAGTAGACCCAAAAGAAGTGTCAAGATTTGGTATCATGTCAGTCAATCGTGCCGATGAAATTCTAGATTTTGAAGAGAAACCAAAAGAATCAAAAAGTAATCTTGCAAGTATGGGGATATACTTATTTGATATTGATTTACTTGAGTATGTTATTTCACAAATAAAAGAAGATGATCTAGATTTCGGCAAACATATCATTCCATATCTCATTAAGAATACATCTAAAATGGTTTATGCCTTTAAATTTAATGATTATTGGCAAGATGTTGGAACATATGATTCATATTTAGAAACAAATCTAGATATGATAAAATCATATACTCAACTTGATTTATACGATCCTAGCTGGAAAGTATTTACTAAGTCTGAAGAAAAACCACCTGTTAAGATTTATGGTAATGCTAAAATTGAAAATGCCCTACTTTCAAATGGATGTGTCATTGAAGGAACAGTTATAAACTCTGTCTTATCACCAGGTGTTAGAGTTGGGAAAGGATCGGTCGTGAAAGATTCAATTATATTAAATGATACGATCATTTCTGAAAATGTGACAATCAATAAGTGTATTATTGATAAACACGTAGTTGTTGGTCGAGATTCACACTTAGGATTTGGTGATGATTTTACACCAAATATTGAGAAACCAGATTTATTAACATCTGGTATTACAGTAGTTGAAAAGTCAGCAATTATTCCGGCAAATACTAAAATTGGAAGAAATTGTAGAATATTTAGAACCGCTAAATATACATCAAATAATATTCCAAGTGGTTCAACTTTAAAATAACATTTAAATAAAAATACTCCTGATTTGGAGTATTTTTTTATGCATAGTCAGTTAAAATGATTTTTCTATGTTTACTAAATATAAACACAGTATACAAATGGTAAACATATTATTTGAGCGTTTTCTCTAAACTTTTTATATTTAATTTCTTCATTTGAAAGATTTCAGTGAACATTTTATTAAGTGAATTTAAATCGTTTCTCATTGTTGCATCATGGAGTAAACGAGGAACGATTTGCCAGGATAATCCAGCTGCATCTTTTAACCATCCACAAGCCTCATTTTCAGGAAAAGCAGACAGTTTCCAATAGTAATCAATTTCTTTTTGGTTATCACAAATAACCATAAAAGAAAATGCTTCGGTAAAAGGTAAATCACTACCGATTTCACAACTTAAAATGGGAATTCCAAATAAATTAAATTCTAATTTTTGAATTTGGTCATTTAATTCAATACGTTCAATAACTTTTAAATCTTTAAAAGTATCTTTATATATACTCATGTAAACATCTAGTTGGTTTTGATACATAACAAATGGTTTGACTATATTCTCATTAGTTAAGCCTAGATGCCAAGTTAAATTAAATTTATCTCTAACTTTACCGAATGTTCTTTCACCATATTTTGCAAATGGAACGATGATGTTTCCGCCATCACTAAGTTTAGCAAAAATAAGTGATAGTTTATCAAAACTAGACATCTCATTTTTATCCAAACCGTAGAATAATCCAGTATTTTCATAAAGCTTAAATGGACCATTCCCGATGATCATAATTTTTAAGTTCTGTAATTTAAAGTAAATAACAGTTGATTCATAAGACTCACCTTCGTGTAACAATTGTTTAAGCAATAATTCATATTCATTAAAAATACTTTCATAAAATGCATTAACTTCGTTAACATCCTTCTCATACCAAATAGAAGTAATAAACTTATCCATAATTCACCCCTTGTTTCATATAACCTCATTATATGACTGATAGATAAACAGATGTTATGATTTGCAAGATGATTCCATTTCGAAACAAAGAAAAAAAGGTGCTTCCCAGAGTGAGCACCTTTTGTTTAAATATAATTTATTAAGCTTTTGGAAGCATTTGCCATAGAGTTACGAAATCAGTAGCAGTGATTGTTACACCAGCAACGCTATCAAAGTCACCATTTTCATTAACTTCTGGTAAATTTTGATTCTTAACTAAGTATTCACCAGCTAACTTAGCTTGTTCATCGTATTCTTTTTGACCTGAAACAACTGACATACCATATGATAAGCCTAATTCATTCTTAGTCTTAAATAATGTTGGATTAGCAGAAGTATAAGGAGCAATTACTGAAAGTTTAACTGCTGGAGTTTCAGGATTGTTGTCGATGTCAACTTCTTGTTTAACAATCTTACCTTGTTCATTAAATTGAACTCTGTAACCGTAGAATACGTTGTTGTAATATGCCATTACAATTCTACCGTTAACAACCACAAAACTACCGAATGTGTAAGCATCCCAAACACCAGTTGATCTAACTGTTTCAGTTTGTGGATCCCAATAGTTTACTGAAGCATGTTCTTCACCATTAGCTTTTAATGTTTTGAAGTAATAACCGTCTTTATATTCACCTTTTTCAACTGGGTCAGAAGCTAATGCTTTTTCAACTAAAGCATAGAAATCTGAAGAATCAATTGATGCACCAGCAGGAACAGGGATTCTATCATTAACATCTTGAGTTTGGATTAATTTATCAATTAATAACTCAGCTTGTTCATGCCACCATAGGCCATCGTTTCTCATGTTGTAGATATGTTCCACTGAAGCTTGGTATTTATCCATACCCTTATATGTAGCATTTGCATCACCTTGGATGTTAAATGCATTCCATTCTACATCGACAATTTTGTCGCCTTCTTTTTCAACTACGACCCAATAAACCCATGATGAGTCTTGGTTGAACTCGTTCATCGCAAAGTAATATGTCTTCTCTGCTGCACCACATGCACTTAAAAGGAGCATGCTAATGACTGCGAACATCATTAAAAAAACTTTTTTCATATACTATATTTTCCTCCGTATTTTTTCTAGTATCGTGCTTTACGACTACATTATATATAGAATAATTTGTGTTGTCAAAGAAAGTTATAAAAGAAAATGAAAATTGTGTGAAAATTCTATCATTGTTTACAACAGTTATGATATGATACAATAGTATCGATTATGAAAGGTATGAAAAAGATTGAAATACTCATCACTTAATGAACGTCAAAAATACATAAGAAACTTCTCAATTATTGCCCACATCGACCACGGAAAGTCAACACTAGCTGACCGTATTTTAGAAATGACATCATCTGTTCAAAAAAGAGACATGAAAGAACAAATGTTGGACTCGATGGAATTGGAAAGAGAACGCGGTATTACTATTAAATTAAACGCTGTTCAATTAACCTATAAGGCAAAAGATGGACAAGAATATATCCTACACTTAATCGACACTCCGGGACACGTCGATTTTACTTATGAAGTTTCAAGATCTTTAGCAGCTTGTGAAGGCGCAATTTTAGTTGTCGATGCAGCTCAAGGTATACAAGCACAAACACTTGCTAATGTCTATTTAGCATTAGATAATGATTTGGAAATTATTCCTGTACTAAATAAAATTGATTTACCATCAGCAGAACCAGAAAAAGTTAGACATGAAATAGAAGAAGTCATCGGTATTGATGCATCAGATGCAGTAAAAGCATCTGGGAAATCAGGGTTAGGTGTTGATGAAATTCTAGAAAGAATCGTAAAACATGTTCCTGCTCCAGAAGGTGATGAAAATGCACCGCTTCAAGCCTTAATTTTTGATTCATTCTTCGATGCTTACCGTGGTGTTATTCCAACAGTTAGAGTCATCAACGGATCTATTAAAAAAGGTGATATGATTGAATTCATGGCCACAAATGCGAAATTTGAAGTTGTTGAAGTTGGGGTTTATACACCTAGTCAAAAAGTTGTTGATGTTTTAGGGCCAGGAGATGTAGGTTACTTAACTGCAGCGATTAAAACAATCGGAGATGTACGTGTCGGTGATACGATTACTCATGCAAATAAAAAGGCAGCCAATCAATTACCGGGTTATAGAACTTTAAATCCGGTTGTATTCTGCGGATTCTATCCAATTGACCCAGATCAATACGAAGATTTAAAAGAAGCATTAGAAAAATTAAAATTAAATGATGCATCACTTGTATTTGAACCAGAATCTTCACAAGCACTAGGTTTTGGATTTAGATCAGGTTTCTTAGGTCTTCTACACATGGATATCATCCAAGAAAGAATCTTAAGAGAGTTTAATATCGACTTAATTGCCACAGCTCCATCGGTTATTTATCATGTATATATGACAGATGGTAATATGGTTTTAGTAGACAATCCAAGTCTTTTACCAGATGTACAAAAAATTGAAAAAATTGAAGAACCATATGTTAAAGCTACCATTATGTGTCCAAAAGACTACGTTGGTGCAGTAATGGATATTTGTCAAAAGAAACGTGGAACATTTGGTGATATGACATATATTGATCAAACACGTGTCATGTTAACTTATCACTTACCACTTGCAGAAATCGTATATGATTTCTTTGATAAATTAAAATCTACTACAAAAGGTTATGCGTCATTTGACTACGAGCTTGCAGGCTATCGCCCATCAGAACTACGCAAGATGGATATTCTATTAAATGGCGATGTTGTGGATGCTCTATCTGTAATCGTTCATAGAGATTTTGCATACTCACGTGGTAAAGCAATTGTAGAAAAACTTAAAACATTAATTCCTCGTCAAATGTTTGAGATTCCAGTTCAAGCAGCACTTGGTGGTAAAATCATCGCAAGAGAAACAATTAAAGCATTACGTAAAGACGTTTTAGCTAAATGTTATGGTGGTGATATCTCACGTAAGAAGAAGCTTCTTGAGAAACAAAAAGAAGGTAAAAAACGTATGAAAACCTTCGGTCGTGTTGAAATTCCTCAAACTGCATTTATGGCAATTCTTTCAAACGAAGATTAACCCATATTTCACACACATTAACACAGTGATATTTCTTGACATGAATGCGCTTACATGATATCATGATTATGGAATGATAAATATGTCATTTCAGGAGATTTAATATGAAAGTAAAATCATTTATGATTGAACTTAATATTGACTCAATGGTTGTAGACGCAGGTGCTACAAGATTTTCTTATAATATTAAAAAAACAAGGGCATAGTATATCTATACCCTTTTTTATTGCTAAAAGGAGATAAGGAAAGTGACAAACATTACACAAACTGAATCTAAGCATAATGTATATGAAGTAAAGGTGAAAGGTACCAAGAAAGGCCTTGGTAAATCAATCACAGTGAATGAAGATAAAGTTATCGATGAACTACTAGAAATACTTACACAGGAAAAAGATAAATAAATACACATAAGCTGAAACAAATCAGCTTTCTCTCTCTTCTAAAGAGGTGTCCATTGTTGGCTGGATACCTCTTATTTTTTGGTATAATAAAAGGAGAGGTTAGCTACTATGAAAGGTTTATACATCCATATCCCATTTTGTGAGTACATCTGTCACTATTGTGACTTTGTTAAGCGTGTACCCAAAGACCAAAATATGGTTGATACATATTTAATAAGGTTAAGGGATGAAATACAAACATATCAAAAACACTTTGATTCAATTGAAACTATTTACATTGGTGGTGGTACACCTTCGATGTTAACTGTTGATCAATTGACTTACCTTTTTGACTCGCTAAAAGCAATCAATCCTATTGAGTTTTCAATTGAAGTCAATCCAGAAAGTTATTCATATGAAAAAGGTGAAGTCTTTAAAAAGTATGGTGTAAACCGTGTCTCACTAGGTGTTCAAAGTTTTGATGATAAGATTTTAGCTTATATGAATAGAGGTCATAAGGCTGAACAAGTTGAAGATATCATTAGACATTTAAAATCAATTGGCATTAAAGATATTTCGATTGATTTAATATTTGCGATACCTGGTCAAACCATGGATCATATTACTTACGATTTAGAGAAGTATATGTCCTTAGATATCGATCATATTTCTTATTATTCACTTATTTTAGAAGATAAGACATATTTTTACCATCAGTACTTAAAAGGTAATTTTAAGCCAATGGATGAAGATATTGAAGCTGAAATGTATCACTACATTATTGAGTATTTAGAGTCCCATGGTTATGAACAATATGAAGTAAGTAACTTTGCTAGAAATGGTAAATATTCACTTCATAATTCAATTTATTGGTCATTAGGTGAATATATTGGAGTTGGTATGGGAGCCCATGGATTTATCGATGGAAATCGTACGTATAATGAACGTGGTATGAGTCAATATTTAGACCACTTTACAAAAGAAAAGGTGCTTCAAACCAAACAAGATTTACTTCAAGATGACTTAATCTTTGGTCTTCGTATGACTAAAGGTGTTGATATAGCGAGAATCGAAAATGAATACGGTATCCATTTATTTGAAGCATATCCACAAATTAAGGATAAGATTGAGTTAGGTTTATTAAGAGTTGTGAACAATCATCTACAATTAACGAAAGAGGGTATGATGCTTGGAAACCAAGTCTTCATGTTATTCATATGAAATATATAATAAATGATTTTATTTATTTTCTAAATCATGAAAAAGGATTATCGAAAAATACACAACAAGCTTACCTAACAGATATTGAAGGATACCAAGCTTTCTTAGAAAAATATCATAAGATTACTAAGGTTGATAAAATTGAAAGAAAGCATTTAGAAGCATATTTAAAGAGCCTAAAGAATAAAGGTTTAAGTGCTAAATCAATGGCACGAAAATTGACATCTATTAAAGCTTTTCATCAGTTTTTATTAGATGAAAAAGAAGTTGATACGAATATTGCACTCAGAGTTGAAAGACCGAAAATTGAAAAGAGTTTACCTTCAGTCTTAAGTATAGATGAAGTTGGTAAACTATTAGAAGTTGTTGATAAGTCAACACCACTTGGCCTAAGAAATACTGCACTATTAGAACTCATTTATGGCTCAGGCTTAAGAGTATCAGAATTACTGGATATTCAAACCTCAGACATTCATATGGCTCAAGCATATGTGGTAGTAACTGGTAAGGGCTCTAAAGAACGTATGGTACCAATCTCTGACATGGCTGTTATAGCAATTAGAAACTATTTAACAGATGGCAGAGATGCTTTATTAAAAAAACCATCAACTTATTTATTCTTGAATTTAAATGGTGAAAAATTAAGCCGTGTTGGGTTTTTCAAGGTATTAAAGAAATTAGCAACTGATGCCAATTTAAATCCTGAGGCAATTAGTCCTCATACCTTAAGACACTCATTTGCAACACACTTATTAGAAGGCGGAATGGATCTTAGAAGCATACAAAACTTATTGGGACATGAGGATATTTCTACCACTCAAATATACACTCATATTTCCCAAAAACGATTAAAAGAAGAATATGAAAAAACTCATCCAAGAGCAAGAAAGGACTAACTATGAGATTTAAAAGAATATTCGTAATAGTTATGGATTCAGTTGGAATTGGTTATCAACATGATGCTGATAAATTCTTTAATGCTGGACATAATGATATAGGTTCAAATACCCTAGGTCATATTGCAGAACGATATGATTTAAAGGTTCCTAATTTAGAACGATTAGGACTTGGAAATATTGCACTATTAAGAGGTGTGAAACCACAAGAAAAGCTATCTACATTTGTAACAAAAATGGAAGAAGCTAGTAATGGAAAAGACACTATGACAGGGCACTGGGAGATGATGGGATTATACATTACAACACCTTTCCAAACCTTCACTGATACTGGTTTTCCTAAAGAATTAATTGACTTATTAGAAGCAAGAACTGGTCGTAAAGTGGTTGGTAATATTTCAGCAAGTGGTACTGAAATTATTAAGGACTTTGGCGAGCACCATATGAAGACAGGAGACTTAATTGTCTACACTTCAGCAGACTCAGTTTTACAAATTGCAATGCATGAAGAAGTGATACCAATTGAAGAACAATACCGCATTTGCGAGATTGCTCGTGATATCACAATGAAACCTGAATGGAAGGTTGGACGCGTTATCGCTAGACCGTTCTTAGGGACTAATAAAGATGACTTTAAACGTACCTCTAACAGACACGATTATGCCTTAAAACCAAGTGATAAAACTGCCTTAAATTTCCTTGATGAAAAAGGGTTAGATGTCATTGCTTTAGGTAAGATAAATGACATCTTTGATGGCTATGGAATTAACAAATATGCTAAGACAGTTTCTAATGATGATGGTATGCTAAAAATCACTGAATGGAGTAAAAAAGACTTCACAGGATTGGTGTTCTTAAACCTAGTAGATTTTGATGCTTTATATGGACATAGACGTGATGTAGAGGGGTATGCAAAAGCAATTGAAGCGTTTGATTCTCAACTGCCTGATTTACTAAAAAACCTTAAAGCGGATGACCTGTTAATGATTACTGCTGACCATGGAAACGACCCTACATTCTATGGTACAGATCATACTAGAGAACATGTTCCGCTTATCCTTTACTCACCTCAATTTAAAGAGGGTAAACTCATCGATGTTAGAAAAACATTTGCTGACATTGGACAAACAATTGCTGATAATTTTGGAACAGAATTACCTAAACATGGTAAATCATTCCTGGATAAAATTAAGTAGTATAGTTTAATAAAGATAAACAAAGGTGCGATTGCTCGCACCTTTTTTAATGTTCAAAATATTTAAATAAATCGGTTTTATCTTGGGCTGATTCAAGAGCAAGCATAAGAAGAATTCTAGCTTTCTGAGATGGTAAATTTCCACTAAATAAACAACCTAATTGTTTAAGGTGATATCCTCCACCAGTATATGCGTATGTATCAAAAACTCTTCCTTTTGGACAACGAGAAGTTATCACAACAGAAATACCATTTTTGATTGCACGTTCAATACCAGGTACCATCATTGGAGGTACATTTCCACGACCTAAAGCTTCAATAACAATGCCGTCAACTTTTTGATCAACTAAGAAATTGAGTACTAAATCATCAACACCGGTAGCGGATTTAATTATATCGACCCTTTTTGTAAGTTTAGTAATTGTAAAATTAGGTTTAGTATAATTATTCGCTCTATAGAAGAAAACTCTTGATGAATCTACAACACCAAGTGGTCCAAACTCTAATGATTTGAAAGTATCTAAAGCAACCGTATGAGTTTTGGTAACTTCACGAGCTGCATTAATTTCATCATTCATTACAAGAAGTACACCACGGTTTTTTGATTGATCATCTGCAGCAACTAAAATAGATGAGACAACATTTGAAAGACCATCATATCCAAGTTCTGATAGGTTACGCATAGCACCAGTGAATACAATTGGAGTTTCCATTTTGAAATAGAGATCTAAGAAGTAAGCAGACTCTTCAATAGTATCTGTACCATGTGTAATGACGATTCCATCATAATTTGTATGTTTAGTTTCATGCTCAATTAGTTTACAAATGTTAAACATATTTTGAGGCGTCATATAAGGGCTTGGGTAATAGGAATGCTCGATGAATTTAATTTCGATCTCTTTAAACACATCATTCAATGCTGACTGTAATTGAGTATTTCCTGATGACATAACAGATTTCATTGTATGCTCATCATTGACCATAGCGATTGTGCCGCCAGTAAATATAACTAGTATTTTCTTGTTTTTCATAATATCACCTATAAATATTATACCAATAACGCATCACTAGAGAAATCGAAAAGTTTAGCAAAATAAATATACTCATTTCATGTGATTTTAGATAGAAAGGGTATTATCAACCGACGGAAGCCCGAAATTTATCAATTAATAGTTATCAACTTTTCCACACAAAACCCATTGACCGCACCACTAGGCTCACATTGGATGGTTAACATAATATACATTATCGGCACAAATATAAGAATCAAAGTATACTTCTACAACAAATAAAAGGGTATATTAAATGTGTAATGATTATGATTAATGTGAGTAAAAGCATACATTTTGTACACTAAATACTATCACAATGATTGGATGATGGTTTTTAATTATTTAGAGAGAAGGAAATTAGCGTTTGAGACTGCTTTTATCGAGTGAATATATGTCTCATACGCTCAGAGCTTTAAAATTGATATTATTAAACTTTGTAGGTATGGATCTTCCATTGATTGTGGATTTCGCTTCTACTTCTTTTACCTGGTATACATGTCTTAAAAAGTAAGTTCGATACTTTAGTGTTTGGAAAAATCATGTTACGTTTTGAGCGATCGAGAATTTAAAAGTTGTATGTTTCATCATTTGGATTTGTCTCCATAATTTGATTTCTTACTTTTATCGTAGTAAAATTTATTTTCTCTAATTATCAAGTAGTTTAAATTTAATAAACTCACCATGCATTAAATCAAAAATCCTATGTTTATCAATATTAAACATAGTATAGATATAGTAAACATACATTTTTACATAATTAAAATAAAAAGATGCACCATGAGTGTGCATCTTAATTATTTAGTATCAATTTCTATATATGATTACTTGTTGTTTTTCATTGATTGCATTACTGCACGAACTTGTTTCTCAGATGGTGTTCTTCCCATTTGTCTGAACATTTCTCTGATTTGGTTCTCATTGATTGGAGGGTTCTTCTCTAACATCTTTTGGAAAACTTTTCTTGAGATGAAGAATCCAGCGATACCACCAACTAATAATGCTACTACAAGTCCTACTATAAATACCCATAAATCTACTGGCATGATTTTCTACTCCTTTTAAGTGTCATCATAATTTTACTTTAAATGTTTCTTAATTACAATACTTATATCTTTTCTATAAAATAAACTTTTTTAATTCCATAAACTTTTGGTTCTCTGATATTAAATCCTTGAAGCTTTTCTATAACCAATTCAACATCTTTATGCGTTTCAACAATAACAATTGAGTCGTCATTTAAAACATTGAACAGTTCATTAATTAAACTTTCTAAATCTACTTTTTTATACGGTGGATCTAAGAATATAATATCAAATTTATGGTTTTCTTTTTTAATTTTTTCTACTGCTTTTTGATAGTCTAATTTTAGTACTTCAGATTGTACTTCCACCTTTAAATTCTTAATATTTTCAAGTATAGTATTTATCGCATGAAGTTTACTATCATTAAACATACATTTTTTTGCACCACGAGAGATTGCTTCAAGTCCATACGCTCCAGAACCTGCAAATAAGTCTAATACATATGCACTTTCAACTCGATCTCCAAGACTGTTAAAGATTGCACCTCTTACTTTATCAGAGGTTTCTCTTGTCTCTTCTGATGGTACCATTTTAATAATTCTTGATCGATGGATACCACTGATAATTCTCATTAATAGATAGTCTCTTCAATTAGCTTTAAATCAATTTTTTTCGGACCGACAACATAAGATTTATTGATAATTTCTTTAGCTTCAGACAGTCCTTTATCACGATGATATATTGTTACAATTGGGTCACCAACTTTTACAACATCACCAATTTTTTTATGTAAATCTAAGCCAACAAATAAATCAATTTTATCTTCTTTCTTCATACGACCTGCACCTAACTTCATAGCTGCAATACCGAAGTTTAAAGCATCAATTTTTTCTAAGAATCCGTCCTTAGTTGCACGTACGATTTCAACCTTTGTATCACCAATTAAATTAGCTTTATTTTTAAGGAAATCTACATCTCCACCTTGTGCTTTTACAAAGGTGTAGAAGCTCTCTAAAGCCTTGCCTGTTTGAAGTGTTTCTAACGCTAATTTATAACCTTCTTCATATGACTTAACAACTTCTGCATCTCTTAATAAATGACCAGTTATGACGGAAACTACTTCAGTTAAATCATGAGGTCCGTTACCTTCAAGTGTTTCGATTGCTTCATAAATTTCAAGTGAATTACCAATCTTATGACCTAATGGTTCATCCATTGATGTTAGGATTGCTGTTACTTTTTTACCAGCCTTCTTACCAATTTCAACCATCAGTTTAGATAGTTCAATTGCATCTTCTTTAGTCTTCATGAATGCACCAGATCCAACCTTAACATCAAGCACAATTGCATCAGCACCTGATGCCAATTTTTTACTCATAATCGATGATGCAATTAGAGGCATTGAATCGACTGTTGCAGTCACATCACGTAGTGCATAAATCAATTTATCAGCTGGTGCAATATCACCTGATTGGCCAACGATTGAACATCCAATCTCATTAACTTGAGATTTGAATTTATCAAGTGGTAATACGACGTTAAATCCAGGGATTGCTTCTAATTTATCGATAGTGCCACCTGTATGTCCTAAACCTCTACCGCTCATTTTAGCAAGCTTCGCTCCTAAGTATGCAACCAGTGGAGCAAGCACTAAACTGACTTTATCACCAACACCACCGGTTGAGTGTTTATCAACTTTAACACCTTTGATTTCGCTTAAATCTAATACTTCACCAGAATCACGCATTGCTATTGCAAGCATCGTTGATTCATCTGAATTCATACCTTGGAAATATACAGCCATTAAGAATGCTGACATTTGATAATCGGGGATTCTACCATTTGTATATCCATCGATTACAAATTCGATTTCTTCTTTTGTTAGTGCGTTGCCATATTTTTTCTTGGCAATAATATCTACCATTTCCATAATTAAATTTCTCCTATATAAATATAAAAAGGGCTAATTAAAAATTAGCCATTTAAAACCATAAAGATTACAACAATGATACCAACTACTATGACTAATTTTAATGATTTCTTGATTAATGAAATCAATCCCATAAGAAGTAGTACTGCAATAAATCCAACAAAGACTAATTGGAATGCCACTGGGAATGTATTGAAATAATCAAACCCACCTTGCCACCATTGATCAGTTGTTGGTTTTAATAATGGATCCAACCATCCGGTTACATCTTGGAACCAGCTTACAATGGTATTCCAGATTTCAAGAAGTACTTCTTGCCACCCACCATTTTCCATATTCTAGTCACCTACGCTTTCAAATAGTATTTTACCAAAAAATAAGGTTGTTTAAAAGTGTTTACAATGTTATAATCAACTTCGGTGATAAAAATGATACTTGCGATGATAAGACATGGCGAAACGGAATACAATAGACAAAGACTTGTTCAAGGTAGAATGGATAATATTTTAAACGAGACTGGTAGAAATCAAGCTAAAAAGACTGGTGAATTACTTAAATCTTTAAATGATACTTTTGATGTTTTAGGGGCATCACCATTAAAACGCGCATATGAGACTGCAGAGATAGTTGGATCAATATTAGGTATGAATGTCGAGTTCACATTCGATGGCATGCTAGAACGTGATTTTGGCCCATTTGAAGGTAAGTCAATAGATGAAGTATTAGAAATTTGTACTAAAGATGATTATAAAGAATCAGGTTTTGAAGATAATGATTTATTACAAGAACGCATTAAGAAAGCAACCTATGAATTATTTAATGAATTCGATGGGAAGAAAGTTTTATTTGTCGCACATTCTCATGTGATCAAATCACTACTTATTCTTGCTGACAAATCTAAATACACTTATACCAACCACTATGTAGGAAATTCAAGTGTATGTTACTTTAATATAACAAAAAATTCAATCGAGTTAATTAAACAAATTGATTTATAAAAATATAGCACACTGATTAGAAGTGTGCTTTTTTCTTTGTCGATGTATACTTGTTTAATTTGAAAAACTTCAATAGCAATTGACCCTATGAGTAAACTCATTGATAATAAGCCAAAGAAACTAAACTCTAAATGCTTAGGATCAATTTTCAAGAAATGAAAAGGTGAATCAAATTCAAGTGTATAGTTAGCTAGTAAAATTGTTAAGACCATTAATGTTAGTGCGATGAACTTTAATCCAGTGTTAATAACTATTTGGAAAGGCAATGATTTATCATTAAATGATGTCCCTGCTAGAATAATTGAAAAGACTAGAAAAATGATGATAATGAATAGTATCCATGAAAAACCCAATCTGGTATATGTTGGTACTGGATGATCAAGAGATATTGGTTCTGTTCTAAATCCAAAAATAAATTGTAACCCAGTCATACCGCTAGGTTCAATCTCACCATTAGAATTTACGATTTTAAAAAAATAGATAAATCAAAATACTTAAAACCGTTAAAACAAGTGATACAAATGAAATCACTTTTCTTTTAGTCATTTACTTATCCCCGTAATCTAATGAGTAATTTTTTACTACCCACTTTTACTTTACATGAAAAAAATAAAGCATAAAAAAAACCTACTTTGCAGTAGGTTATTTGTTATTTTTATTTTCGATTAAGCCAGAATTAATAGCATCCATTACCATGTCACCAATTTCTGATGTTTGCATATCCTTATATGTTTCATAAGGTATTGGATCATGTACGACAACAGTGATTCTAGTGTGTCTAAATGGGGCATTATGCTGTATTTGAGAGTTACCATTGATTGTGATAGGTAAAATGGTTGCTTGCGGTTTAACGGCCATTTTGAAGGCTCCAGCACGAGTAGCTTTAACCTCATCTGTCTCGCGATCTTTACGTCCTCCTTCAGGGAAGACTGTCATAACAAATCCATTTTCAACTTTTTTAATGGCATCAACTAATGCTTTAGCAGTTTTTCTATCATCACCACGATAAACAGGCATACAGCCCATGACTTTTAAGACCGTTTTAAATAGTGGGATTTTATATAATGATGATTTAGGTGTGAAAGCACTTGGACGTTTGATTGTTTGCATCATGATCATTGGATCAAGATATGATTTATGATTAGAGTAAACAACTAATTTACCGTCTTTTGGAATCTTTTCTCCACCGACAATTTTAACACTTACATTAAACATAAATATGCCAACTGCAACAGATGCTGAGCGCCATCCGTAATTCTTATATCGATTCATATAAGATGACTTATATAAAATTAGTGCATGTACATAAATACCTAGCCATACCATAAAGATACCAACTAGATAAGCTAAGATGAACCAAAGGATCATCCACCATCCGCTTAAAACGAATGACATTCCAATAAAGAATGCTAAAAATGAAATTATAAATAAAACTGTAAACATAATTTAATTCCTATTTTTCATAGGTTGCAAATATCAACCCAGGAACGACTTTCTTTTCAATTAGTTTATATTGAGATAATGGAAATTTTGAAAAATAAACGTTACCATCATGATAATTTAAAACGTGTGTAATATATAAGCGATCAACAAAAGGCAGCGTAAGTTCATATATCTTTTTACCACCGATAACGATGAGATCTTCTTTATAGTTTTTGATAAAGTCAATGACATCAGTTATGCATTCGGCATCATGATATTGAACTTTTTGAAGGTTGGCAACATACATTTTACCATAAGGTAAAGGTTTATCTTTGTAATAACCTTTTAATGAACGATATGTAGCATCTCCCATTAAAACTGTCTTACCTTCCGTCATTTTCTTAAAGAAAGCTAAATCTTCTTTATAATGCCAAGGTAAAACATTGTCTTTACCAATTAACCAATTAATGTCCATTGCCCAAATGGATGAAATCATACGGCTACCTCACCTTTTATTGGTGGATATGGATCATATCCTTCTAATGTAAAGTCTTCAAATTTGAAATCTTCGATATTTTTAACATTAGGATTAATTTTTAAAGTTGGAAGTTTGCGTGGTTCTCTTGTTAACTGCAGATTCACTTGATCAAAGTGATTAGAGTAAATATGAGCATCACCAATCGTATGAACAAATTCATGAGCTTCCATTCCTGTGACTTGTGCAACCATCATTAAGAATAGTGCATAGGATGCAATATTAAATGGAATACCTAAAAAGACATCACCACTTCTTTGATATAATTGTAAACTTAATTTATTATTTACTGAGTAAAATTGTATTAAGGTATGACAAGGTGGTAAAGTCATTTGTCCTATTTCAGCTGGATTCCAACTAGATAAGACCAATCTTCTTGAGTCTGGATTCTTTTTTAACTCGGTTAAGATATAAGAAATTTGATCAACCCCATTAAAATTTCTCCATTGACTTCCATAAACCGGTCCTAAATCACCCCATTTTTCAGCAAAACCAGGAACATTGACAATTTTTTCTGCAAATTCCTTCATTGATTCGCCTTCATATTGAGGAGATTCTTTATATTTTTTATATGGCCAATCAGTCCAAATACCAACACCATTCTCAACTAAGAATTTAATGTTGGTATCACCTTTAATAAACCATAATAATTCATATATTATGCCTTTTAAAAAGGTTTTTTTAGTTGTTAATAAGGGAAATCCTTCTTTTAAATCAAAACGCATTTGATAGCCAAATACTGATTTAGTGCCTGTCCCAGTTCTATCGGATTTAAACTCACCTTTATCAAGGATGTGTCTAACTAAATCCAAATATTGCTTCATAATAATCCCCCTTAAAGTTTGTTATTTAGCTAATTCGTATAAGCTCTCTGTATAAATGATTGTTGCAATAATTAAATCATCAATATCGATGAATTCATCTTTTTGGTGAATATATGATGGTTTATCCATGAAGTGTGGCCCAAAAGCAACAACATTATCTGTTGCTCTTGCAAATGTACCACCACCGATTGAGATTGGACCTCTTTCATCACCAGTGTGTTTCTTGTAAACTTTCATTAATGCTTTAATTTGATCTGATTTTGGATCTTTATATAATAATTTTTGGTGATGGTTCACAGATAGAATATAGTTTGATGGTAATAAAGATGCAATCCTTTCAAAAACATCTTTTTGATAATTAACACCTTTTGGATAACGAATATTTAAAATCATTTCAAACTTGTTACCATCAGTTTTTAAAACACCAAAGTTATTTGTTAATGGACCCATTTCTTCATCAGTATATGCAATACCTAATTTTTGACCAAATACATCTTTATTTAAATATTTATTGATGAAATCAGTAAGTTCGTTTGATAAGCCTGCTTGATTTAGGCCATCAACTAAACGATGAATTGCATTCGCACCATCTTCTGGTAATGACCCATGTGCTGATTTACCTTCAACATAAAGTTTCATTTCACCATTTGCTTCAGTTACTGAACCTATGTAATTGTTTTCTTTTAAGAAGGCTTCAAATGTAGATTTAACAGCTTTGCTTGATTTAACTGTTGCAGTAGCTGATTCTGGCACCATGTTTGTGCGTAGACCACCTTCTAGTTTTAAAATATCACCAGGTTCAAATGTACCTTTAATGATGGTATTTGTAATACCTTTTTCAGCATAAATTAATGGGAAGTCAGCATCTGGAATAAATCCTGAGATTGGAGCTTGTGGATACTTTTTGAAGTAATAATCCATACATCTCCAACCTGATTCTTCATCTAAACCTAAAATTAACTTAATTCGTTTAGATAATTTAATACCAGATTCTTTTAAAATCTTCATTGCAAAATATACTGCCATTGTAGGACCTTTATCGTCTTCACTACCTCTAGCGTAAATTTTATTATCATGAATTTCTGCAGCATATGCAGGGTAAGTCCAGCCTGATCCTGCTGGAACAACATCTAAGTGACCAATCGAACCGACATACTCTTCTGAGTCACCAAATTCAATATGACCGGCATAGCCATCGACATTTTCAAATCTAAATCCATCACGTTTTGCTAAATCTAACATAAAATCTAATGCAGCTTTAGTACCTTCACCAAAAGGAGCGCCTTCACGGTTAGGATCAAAACTTGTTAGCTCTGAATTAATTTGCAGTAATTTTTGTGTATCCTTGATTAATTGATCCTTATATTTTAAGACCAATGCTTTAAAATCTATAGACATAATATCATCTCCTTTTATATATTGTATCACTATCTCTATAAAATAGTATTTTATAAGCGATAAAAAAAGAGGTTAATTTAACCTCTTTAATCGTTATTTGATATATCATCTATAAATTGATTATAACTATGTTCTAAGCCTTCAAAAGTTTCAATATCTTTCTTTATAGCTTCATATAACATTGATTCATATGGAGTAAATTGACTAGATTCTAATTCGATTTCTTCTTCAATATAGTAAATATAGTGAAGTTGTCCATTCTCTTGAAAAATACCACGAGGTTTAACAAAGACATCTTTACCTACTGTTTTTAATACACTAAGTTTTGATTTTCTACTTTGAAGTCGATAAATCCTCTTAGTGTCTTTACCGACAACTAAAATAATTGAATATGCTTTTTTAAAGCCTACAACAATGACGATGATTGCAACAATGATTCCAATTAACCCCTGAACTGCAATACTCCATATATTTTCAGGTTTTAAACCATCATTTAGAATATCTGCAAGAGTCATTAATGAACCAAGAATTAAAACACCTAAAACCATCCATGAAGAATGTAAAACCAAATTAAATACAGCATAAAATTTTTTTGATTTAACATCATCATTAGGTAACACATATTGTCTAATTAAATTCTTAACAAAATTGTCTACCGGAATTAAGATTAGAATCGGAATGATAAACGCGAATAAATCAAGCGTATAAAGACCAGGATAAGCAAAATATATTATCACCGATGTTAAAACTGACGCACCAATGTAAATGAGTAATGTTGCGAGCAATTTTTGATATCCAATAATTAAGTATAGGATTGCCATAAAAAACATAGATACCAACAATAATGTCCAAAAAATCATATAAACTCCCTCATCTTTATATGATATTATATCATATTTGATAAATTAGTCGTTCATTGCTTGGAAATATTCTTCATCGTCTTTTGGTAGGAAAATAATACGTTCAACGATGATTTGAATATTTGAACGATTCTTATCATCATCGTCAATCCACTTTGATACTTCTAATCTTCCTTTTAATGCAATACCCATCCCTTTATGAAAATAATCTTGAGCTTTTCTATGGTTATGATCAAATAATGCAATTCTAAAGTAATCTGTATCATAAGTACCTTGATAGTTTTTATATGGTCTCATTACTGAAACTCTAAGATCAGTGTATTCAACACCATTTTCACTTGTTTTTTTGTCGAATGATACCACGCGACCAATTAAATTTACGAATGTCATGTTCGTTCTCCTAAATAATTTTTCTTCTATTATGTATGAAGATAGATATTTATCAAATTTCCACTTTTTTTATTAAAGTCATGTTTTGATTCATTTTTGACATAAAAAAAGTGATGCAGCATTGCATCACTCATAATTTTGGTTCATTTTTTTTACAAAACTAGTGTTTTTTAACTTTTTGGATAAACATATAATTTTGAGATAAATTCCATTTTTATCGCGTGATAAATCGATAAAATGTCATCTAATTCAAAGTTGTTTAAATACAATATAGCATCCTCTAATGAAAGTCCTGCTAAATGATACTTTCCATATAAGAAAATTCTATTCTCGATATCATCTAATGCCATAATATATGAACCTAGATAAGCACGTTTAAGTGTATTAAAGGTTTTATTTGTTAAAGCATCTAGTCCATCTTCAAAATAATATTTAAGCATTTTTTGAGCAAGTAATTTAGGATCTTCTGTTTGATTATCAATAACAAAAATCATAGTTTCATCTTCCATAGTTACATTCATGTTAAAACCATCATTGATCAATCCAACTTTTACCATTTCTTCAGCAAATGAAGATTGATTGCCGAATAGCATTTGCATAAGAAATAAAATAGACATTTCTGTTTTAAATAAACTAAATTCATCCGTTCTAGACAGATTATATTTAATCCCCATAAGCAGACTAGGCATTGTAACATCAATGAAGATTTGGTCCTCAGTTTGTTTAACTTGATTAGGTTCTTTAAAAGTGATTGTTTTAACTGTAACATCTTTTGTAACGTAATCTAGTTCATAAAGTTTTGATTTTAATAACTCAAAATCTAAATCGCCTAAAATAATTAATTGACGTTGTTTAGACTTGTAGAAGTGCTCATAAACTCTATCTAATTCTTCTTTAGTTATCTTTTGGATATTTTCGACATTACCTAGAATATCATGTAACATCGGATGTACAAATAACATCATTTCATAAAGTTTTTGATGTGTAATGGTATCTTTATCATCATCATACATCATAATTTCTTCTTTAATAATTTTCTTTTCGTTTTCAATTGACGTTTTGGTGAAATATGGTGTTTCGACGACTTCAATTAAATAAAGGAGTGCTTCGATAAAGTTATAACTACCATTTAAGGTATATGATGTTTGACGATAGGTAGTTAGGGCATTAGCACTGACACCTAAATTTGATAACTTTTTAAAAGCATCGCCTTCTTTCATTTGAAACATTTGATGTTCCATAAAGTGAGCAAGGCCAGGTGTAATATCATAGACTTCTCCATCGACTTCATAATTAAGGTTAAATGAACCAAATGGAATATCTATTTGTGCATAATTTACTTTTGTTTTTTCATGAATTAAATGCACATTTAACCCACTTTTTAAGGTGATTATTTCTGGTTTATTAGCAAATATTTTAATATCCATTGTTATCTCCTTTGAGTATATAGGTCGTTTTAAGTTCTAACAAGGATAAAACTTTCATAATATCTTCTTTTGTTACAGCATCAATTTTAGCCAATGTCTTATCAAGATTAATTTCAGTTTGATAAAGTGTAGATAAAAACTTTCTTGGAATTAATGCATTTTGTTGATCTAGTGATGATAAAATCTGAGATTTTAAGAAAATTTTCGCATCTTTTAATTCATTATCACTTGGCCCATCTAATTGATAATTTGAAATAGTTTCAATCATTTGATCAAATGCAAAATCTTTTTCTTCTAAATTAACACCTGCATAGATAAATAAGTATTTTTTATCATACTCAAAGTGGCAATCCACTTCATATGCAAGTCCAAATTCTTCTCGTATTTTTTTAAATAAAATACTATCTGGGTATCCACCTAAAATTAAAGATGCGAGTTGAGCAGCTGTATATAACTTATCTTTTCTTTCAACCGGTAATGAGTAACCAAGGAAAATCATTGCTTGATGCATTGATATGGTTTCTTCATGTTTAGTTAATTCTTTAGTTACTTCTGGAATAACAACTAAAAGTTCTTGTTTTTTAGATTCATACTGTGATAATCGATTTAATTTTGATTGAATGGAGTGATCAATATCACCTGAGACATAAATTTGTAAAATATTATCTTTAAAATCTCCTAAATAATATTGATATAAATCTGTTTCATTAATTGATTCTACTTGCTGAACTCTTCCATATATTGGAAGTCCATAAGGATGTGAACCAAATGTATGGGCCATGAATTCTTCTTTAGCATATTCAAACTTGCGATCTTTACGCGTTTGAATATATTCCAAACAGAATCGTTTTACTTCTTCAAATTGTGTTTTATCAAATAAATTACGATTAAAGAAGGTCTCTTCAAATAATGAAATGACATCGTCTAAATAATTTGGATCATCAACAAGTTTTGGATTAGGTAAGACAAAGTTAAATCTGATAATTTGATACGAACCTAACATATATATTTGATTTCCTACATACATCCCATATAAATGAGCGAAGCGTTCAATCAAAGCTTTTTTAGTTGGATAATTCTTTGTATATGAAGTTAGTAGTCTAGTTAATAAAAAACGATACGGTATCGTATCTTTTTTTAGTTTTTCTAAAAAGTAGAAAGATACGTGTATCGTTTTAAATGTTTCATCGTGAATAAAAGTCATAATTTAGCGTTTAATGCGATCTCCATCATACGAGTAAATGCATTTTGACGTTCTTCTGCTGAAGTTGCTTCATGGGTAACAAGTGAGTCTGAAATTGTTAATAAGCAAGCAGCTTTTTTACCGGTTGCCATTGCGTTTGCAAATAATGCAAAGCTTTCCATTTCAACACACATTGCACCTTGTTTTTCAAAGATTTCTTTATACTCATCACCATTGATTCTGTAGAATACATCTGATGAATGAATTGTTCCTTCATGTAAAGGAATACCTAATTTTTTAGCTGCTGATTTAATCTTAGAGTTTACTGATTTATCAGAAGCTAACTTTTTCTTAGATGATACACCCATAGTTTTTGCATAAGTAGATTCACTCCATGCATTTTTAGCAAGTACAACATCATAAAGATTTAAATCTTTAGTATAAGCACCAGCTGAACCAATACGAATAATTACATCTACATCATAAAATTTAAATAATTCGTATGAGTAAATACCGATTGATGGCATACCCATACCTGAACCCATAACGGTAATTCTTCTACCTTTGTAAGTACCAGTGAATCCAAACATATTACGTACAGAGTTAATTTGTACGACATCTTTTAAGTAAGTATCTGCGATGTATTTAGCACGAAGAGGGTCTCCAGGCATTAATACAACTTTCGCGATTTGTGATTTATCATTTAACTCAATATGTGGTGTTGCCATTAATTTTTTCTCCTTCCATTAAGTTGACACCTGCTGATGTACCTAAACGGGTAGCACCAGCTTCTATCATAGCTTTTGCATCTTCGATTGAACGGATTCCACCAGATGCTTTAACTTCACCTGATTCTCCGATTGCTTTTTTCATTGTTTTGACATCATCAACACTAGCACCTCTTACTGCGTATCCTGTTGATGTTTTAACAAAATGAGCACCAGCTTTAACTGCAATTTTAGATACAAAAGTAATTTCTTTCTTTTCTAAGAATGCTGTTTCAATAATAACTTTAACTGTTCTGCCTTGAGCAGCTTTAACAATACCTTTAATTTCTTTTGAAATTGCTTTTTTATTTTGTGCTTTAACATCAGCAACATGAACAACCATGTCAATTTCGTCAGCACCATCTTTTACAGCTTCTTTGGTTTCGAAAATCTTAACTTTAGTTGTACTTGTTCCGTGAGGGAAACCAATCACAGTACACACAAGCACACCACTTCCTGCTAATTTATTCTTAGCATAATTAACCCATACAGGCGAAACGCACACGCTCTTGAATTGATATTTGATTGCTTCATCAATTAATTGATCAATTTGAGCTTGTGAAACGGTTGGACCTAATTTTGTATGGTCGATATATTGATTTAAATTCATCCTTTTCCTCCTTTTAATAGTTTGGACGATGTTCTTTATCTAAATAATACTGATATAGTTTTAATACTTCACTACGATCTAATTCTTGTAGAATTCTTTCTTTTTTACCATTTGCAATTTCGTAGAATACAGAATCTCTAAACCCGATTTTTTCTGTATCATCGATATTTGCACCAAAGTAAATTTTACCAATATTTGCCCAAAGAATAGCTCCTAAGCACATAGGACATGGTTCACCAGTGGTATAGATTTCGCAACCTGTTAGGTCAAATGACTTTAATTTTTTAGTTGCATTACGGATTGCATTAACTTCTCCGTGAGCAGTTGGGTCGTTATCTTTTAAAACAGTATTATGTCCTTTGGCAATAACTACACCATCTTTAACAATGACAGCGCCAAAAGGTCCACCATGAACATGGTCAATACCTTTTTTAGCTTCATTGATTGCTAATTTCATGAATTTATTCATTTATACTTAACCTCTTATTAATCTAAAAGTTCATGTAAATGGTATTTAGCAAAGCTGTGTGAAACCGGAGTCCATTTATCTTTTTTAGCACTTTTAGATAGTTTTTTAACTTGTTTTTTAGGTATAACTTTAGTTCCTTGTAAGAATCCTGGTACATCAAGTAATAGTTTTTTATTCTTTTCCAAGAATTCTTGGTAATCAATCACTTTTAAAACACCATCTGCTTGATGGAATAACAGTAAGTCTGTATAAGGTGGAATGACAGTTAAAGTCATTTCTTTCCATTCACAAGCAAAGTATGGTTTATTATTTTCATCTTTAATTAAGTGATATTTAGGAACAATTGTTTCAAGATCGTCGTAATAATCTTGTAACACTTTAATTTCATCGATATATCTTAAAACACCTGATAATTTGTCCTCTTTAACAAAGAAGTATTTTTCTTCATTTTGAGGATATTTTTCCAAGAAAGCTTTTTTAACCATTTGAAAAACCTTCAAAATTCTTTCTTGATTAAATTCTAAAACATCAGAAAACATTTCAGATAGGACATATAAATTAAACTTATCACAAATCTTTTTAACAATTTGGATGACTGATTTAACAAAATATGTCGGACTTAAAATAGGTAACTCCAAATGGAAATTAACTTCTAAGTATTTAGGCGAAATTCTTTGAATGTTAGGAACTTGAGATTTTGGTGTTAAATAAAATGCACAAGGATAGCCTAAGGTAGGATGGGTGTAGTATATTCTAACACTTCTTTCATCCATTTCTACTTCGAATCCAGGTTCATTATCGAAAAATTCAATGACTTTTTCTTTATCAAGTTCACGAGACTTTTCTTTAAAGAAATGTAGGTAAAATTGGCTCAAACGTATCTCCCCTTTAGTTCATTTTATCACATAAATGTGATGTAATCATTTTGTAATCTTAGCAATCTTTTTATAATCAGTTCGATCGATTGTAAGTGGAGTGATTGAAACATAACCGTTTTCATAAGCATAGACATCTGAATCTTCATCTTCAACGATTTTCATAATCGAATGTGACAAATGATACATATTTGGTTTATCACTCTTCATAAACTCTAAATGTTGTAGTCTCTTACCAACTTTTGTAATTTTAGTTCCTAAAACCTTAGTATGGTTGTAATGAGGGTAATTAACGTTTAGAACATCAGTTTCAAAGTACAATTTATTCTCAATGAGTTCATCTAAAAGTTTTACTGTTTCATCGTACACATATGGTAATTTAATGTCTGCAGCTGAAAAGGCAATTGCTGGAAGCCCTAAGATTGCAGCTTCAAAAGCAGCACCAACAGTACCAGAATATTGAACATCTCTTGCTATATTAACACCATGATTTACACCAGATAATACTAAATCAAATTCAACATCAAAAATTTTTAAACCAGCTCTCACACAATCAGCAGGGAATCCATCGACTTGGATTGCGCGTACTGAACCCAATAATGGTTCAACTTCTTCAACTAAAATCGGTCCTTTAATTGTAATCGTTGCAGATTTTGCTGATTGCTGATGCATTGGAGCAGCTACATAAACCGTACCAAAATGAGCAGCAGCTTTAGTTAATATTCTTAATCCCTCTGCTTTAATACCATCATCATTTACAACTAAAATATTCATTTTTTCCCCCTAATAACACGGTTGCATCGATCGCATAGGCCATCATGTGTATGTGAAACAATTGTCCAACAACGTTCACACATTTGTCCTTCTGCTTTTCTCACTTCAACCTTAGTTTCATCCCCGAGTTTTAATGTAACACTTGAAACAATAAATTGTTTATCTAATTTTTGATCAATATCTAAGTATTTAAGTGCTTCATATGTTTCTTTTGATACAGTTAAATCTAAATGTGCTTCTAATGATTTACCAATAACTTTTCCTGCACGTGCAAGTTCTAAATGTTTTAAGACTTGATCACGTAATTCCATAAATAATGGGAATTTTTCATGCATTACTGGATCTTTTTTTCCACCTGAATGTGGCATATTTTCTAAGTAAACATCTTCATATCTTCTACCAGGTAAGAATTGATAAGCCTCACTTGTTGTATGTGGGATGATTGGTGTTAATAAACGAAGTGTACCATGTAAAATATCATAGATTGTTGATTGGATTGCACGACGTTCAAAATCATCTTTATCATCACAATATAAACTATCTTTTGTATAGTCTAAGTAATATGCAGATAAGTCATTTACAAAGAATGGAACGATGTTTCTTGTCACATCAATAAATTTATAATTATTGTATGCTTCTTCAACTTTTTCGGTTAGTTCATAGAATTTATCTGTCATCATACGGTTCATCTTACCGCGCATAGACCAACCGATATAGTCAGTATCTCTATTAAAATCTGAAACAACGCCTAACATGAAACGGAATGTATTTCTAATCTTACGATAACTTTCAGCAACTTGTTTCATTAAGTCTTGAGAAATTCTAACATCTGCCTCATAGTCAACAGATGCAACCCATAAGCGTAGAACATCTGCACCTTGTTCTGACATTACTTTTAATGGGTCAACAACATTACCTAATGATTTACTCATTTTACGTCCTTGACCATCAAGTACGAATCCATGTGAAACAATTTCTTTATAAGGTGAAACACCATTTACTGCAACTGATGTTGTTAATGATGAGTTAAACCATCCACGATATTGGTCAGAACCTTCTAAATAAAGGTCTGATGGATATGATAAATTACGACGAGTAAGTACATTATATGAAGTACCAGAGTCAAACCAAACGTCCATAATATCAACTTCTTTTGTTAATGGAGTATTTGCTTTAAAGTTTTCAGGTAATAATTTTTCTGCTTCCCATTCATACCAAATATCTGAACCATGTTCTTCAAATAAATTGGCTACATGTTCAATAACTTTAGCATCAAGAATTGCTTTTCCATCCGCTTCATAGAATACTGGAATTGGAACACCCCAAGCTCTTTGACGAGAAATTACCCAGTCTTGACGGTCTTTTAACATGTTAACAAGTCTTGTTTCACCCCATGGTGTATTCCATTTAACAGATTCAGCAGCTTTAATTAAATCTTCTCTAATCATGTCAATTGATGCGAACCATTGAGGAGTTGCTCTAAAGATAATTGGTTTTTTTGTTCTCCAGTCATGAGGATATTGGTGACGGATTGTTGTATGTTTCATTAAATGACCATTAGCCTTTAGATCTTCAATGATTTGAAGGTTAGCTTTTTCATAGAATAAACCTTCATATTGGTATGCTTCACTAGTCATCATACCTTTATCATCAACTGGTGATAATAATTCAAGATTATATTTTTGACCTACACGGTAGTCATCCTCACCATGTCCAGGAGCCGTATGAACTAAACCAGTACCATCTTCGTTTGTGACATGTTCACCTAAAATAACTGGTGAAGTTCTGTCGAATAATGGATGTTGATATTTAGCAAATTCTAATTCTGAACCTTTAAATGTCTTTAATTCTCTAACAGTTTCAAAACCTAAAACTTCTTTTAATTTTGGTAATAATTCTTTTAATGCAATGTATTTGTTACCATCTGCTTCAAACCAAACATATTCAAAGTATGGATGAACAGATACAGCAAGGTTTGCAGGTAAAGTCCATGGTGTGGTTGTCCACACAAGCAAGCTTGTATTTTCAAATGCTGAGTCTACTAAATCAAATTTGACATAGATTGATTGTGACTCTTTTTCCATGTACTCGATTTCAGCTTCTGCAAATGCAGATTCTGATGATGGTGACCAATATACAGGTTTTAATCCTTTATAGATTAAACCACGTTCAACCATCTTACCAAAAGTTCTGATTTGATCGGCAATAAATGATTTATCTAATGTTAAATATGGTTGATCCCAATCACCTAAAATACCAATACGTTTAAATTGTTCTTTTTGTAGTGAAACTTGACTATTTGCGAAATCACGGCAGATTTTTCTAAATTCTGCTCTTGACATTTCTTTACGGTTTACACCTTTTTTAGTTACTTCGTTTTCGATTGGAAGACCATGAGTATCCCAACCTGGAACATAAGGAACATAAAAACCAGCCATTGTTTTACTTCTTAAAACAAAGTCTTTTAATGTTTTCTGGAATGCATGACCGATGTGAATATTACCATTTGCATAAGGAGGACCATCATGTAAAACAAATGGTGTATTATCCTTGTTCTTTTCTAAAACTTTATTATATAAGTCGATTTCTGCCCAACGTTTTTGGATGAGCGGTTCTTTTGTACCTAAATTTCCTTTCATTTCAAACTCGGTATTAGGCATTAATAATGTATCTTTAAATTCCATAAAATTCCTCCTGAATAAATAAAAAATTCGTCCTTAAAAATCTCTAAGGACGAATGACTAATTCGCGGTACCACCTTAGTTCGTATAAAAAAACATATACGCACTCAATTGATTTGATTTAGTTTACTCCTAGATGATAATCAATAAGTACTCATATAAGGCTTTCACCATTCCCTTACTCGCTAAAAAAGTTTAAATATTGACCGTGTTCTATTCAACGTAAACAGATTAAATTATTTAGTTAAGATTAGTTCTTAACCAAGTTTCTATACTACCATCTTGGTATAAATCTTGATTACCAAAGAGATATGTTGCTTCATTAATTTCGACAATGTGACCATTAATTGCATAGACAACTCCGCTCATGAATGCAATCACTTTGTTTGCTCTATCAATATGTAGATTTTCAAAATTGAGAATTAAAGGAGAACCTGCCATCATTTTACGAGCAAGATCTGTAATAAATGCATCATCATCATTAACTAATTGTTCCATAATTAGTTTTTCAGATGTTAATTCTTCAACTACTGTTTTCTTTTTCTTAAATAAAGCCATTAGATTACCTCTTTAAATAATGAACCAATACGTAGCAGATTTGCGCCATGTTTTAAAGCGAGATTATAGTCTCCGCTCATCCCCATAGAAAGTATTTCAACCCCATATTGTTTCTTTAATTCAGCCATTTTGGAAAAGATTTTATCAGTACTTTCTAGATCATCAGCTACACCGATGGTCATGAAACCGATTAAATTTATTTTATCATATTTTTTAATCTCTTTATAAAAGATATCTAAATCTTTTAATAAAATACCTGATTTTTGAGATTCTTCACTTAAATTTATTTGAATTAAGCAGTTTAATGGTTCAATTCTGTATTTTTGAATTTCTTTTGCAAGTTTGATTGAATCTAATGTGTGTAAATAATCAATTTCATTGATAATCTGTTTTACTTTATTCGATTGGAGATGGCCAATTAGATGCCAACGAATATCTTTTAATTCAACTAGTTCTGACTTTTTCTTTAGTAAATCTTGAACATAATTCTCGCCAAAATTCTTGATGCCTAATGTATAGATTTCTTTCATTTCAGAAACACTAAAGTATTTAGATGCGCATACAATCTTACCTTTATGTTCTAAAAAGTTTGTCATACATTAAACCTGAATAACATAATGTCGCCATCTTGCACGACATAATCTTTACCTTCTAAACGTACCTTACCTTTTTCTTTGGCAGCTTGTGGTGTACCAAATGCCATTAAATCAGTATAAGATAATGTTTCAGCTTTAATAAATCCACGTTCAAAATCAGTATGAATTATACCAGCAGCTTGTGGTGCTTTCGTACCTTCAACAAATGTCCATGCTCGTGTTTCTTGAGGTCCACAAGTAAAATAAGTCTTTAATCCTAATAGTTCATAGCCTCTTTGAATTACTGTATCAAGTCCTGATTTATCAAGACCATAACTCTCTAAGAAAATTGCTTGTTCTTCAGGATCATCAATTGTAGATATTTCGTATTCAACTTGTGCACTAATTGGAATCACGTGAATATTTGTTCCTTCGACCTTAGCTTTTAAAGCTTGGAAGAATTTGTTAGCATCAGGATTCTTTAAATCTGCTTCCGACATATTTGCAATATAAAGATTTGGTTTTAAAGATAAAAGATTCATACTTTTAACTGCAATACGTTCTTCTTCAGTTAAATCTAATGATTCAACAGTTAAATCATTTTCAATCATGTTTTTAACTTTGTTAAGTGCATCAAATTCAAGTAAACCTTGTTTATCCTTAACTTTAACTAGTTTTTCTAGTCTTGGTAATCTTTTATTAATTGATTCTAAATCCGCAAGACGAAGTTCCATTTCGATGATTTCTAAGTCACGAATTGGATCAATTTTACCTTCAACGTGTGTAATATTACCATCTTCGAAACAACGAATGACATGAGCAATTGCATCAACTTGTCTAATGTGACTTAAAAATTGGTTACCTAAACCTTCACCACTTGCTGCACCTTTGACCAAACCTGCAATATCAATAAATTCAATTGCTGTTGGAATAATTTTTGCAGACTTATAGATGGCTGCAAGTTTTTCTAATCTTTCATCCTTAACTTGGACGACACCAACATTTGGGTCGATTGTTGCAAATGGATAATTTGCAGCAAGTACACTTGACTTAGTGATGGCATTAAATAATGTTGACTTACCAACGTTTGGAAGTCCAACGATTCCGATACTTAACATATAGCATTACTCCGTTAAAAAAGGCTTAAAGCCTTTTATTATTTTTTCTTTAACCAAGAAGGTATTGTGCGTTCTTTTACTTCTTTAGGTTTTACTTCACCTGATTCAGAAACAGTTTCTAAACCATCTTTAGTAATTTTAACTTGTTCAGTTGTATTTTTTCTAAATAAAGAGCCAACTAAATCTTCTACAGTATTTTCTTTAGCTCTTAATTCATAACCAGTCGCAATAATGGTTACAATCATTTCATCTTCTAAGTCAACATTCACTGTATGACCATATATAATGTTTAAATCATATTCAGTCGCATTTCGTACTTCTGTTAATGCTTCTTCAATTTCAAATAGTAAAACATTTGGTCCTGTTGTAATATTTACTATGGCGTCAGTTGCACCATCAATTGTGATTTCAAGCAGACTTGAATGAATTGCTTTTCTTGCAGCTTCAATCGCTCTGTTTTCACCTGATGCAATGCCAATTCCCATCAATGCAGTACCTTTGTTTTCCATTACTGTTCTAACGTCAGCAAAGTCTACATTAATCATCCCTGGTACTGCAATAATTTCAGCAATGCCTTGAACACCTTGACGTAAGATTTTATCTGATTCTCTAAATGCATCTAAAAGTTGCATTGTATGATCAGCAATTGTAAATAGTCTTTCATTTGGAATAACAATTAAAGTATCAACATTTGGTTTTAATTCTTCAAGACCCATAATTGCATGTTGCATTCTTAATGGTCCTTCAAATTTAAATGGTTTAGTAACGATACCAATCGTTAAAATTCCCATTTCTTTTGCAATTCTTGCGACAACTGGTGCAGCACCTGTTCCGGTACCACCACCCATACCAGCAGTGATAAAAACCATGTCTGTATTTGATAGACATTCTCTAATTTCAGTTTCAGATTCGATTGCTGCTTGGCGACCAACTTCTGGTTTCGCACCAGCACCTAATCCACGCGTAAGTTTTTTACCTAGTTGAATACGTTCATCTGCTCTAGATACTTTAAGTACTTGAGCATCAGTATTCATTGCAACATAGGATACCCCTTTGACATCATTTTCGATCATTCGGTTGATAGCTGAGTTACCTCCACCTCCAACACCAATGACTTTTATTACGGGCTTTTGATTAAATTCGTCTGACATGCCAAAAACCATGATATCCCTCCTAATACTCTAATTGTAATCTATTTTTGATAAAAAATAAAGCGTTAATACTTCGTTTGAGGGTAATTCGTTTTAGCGTAGAATTCCTTCTTGAAGTCTAATAATCTATCTTCTTTAATGGCTTGTCTGATTTCTGCCATTAAATGTTTTAAGTAGCCTAAATTTTGAATCGTAAGAATTCTCATACCTAATATTTCTTCTGCTTTAAATAAGTGTCGAATATAACTTTTTGAATATTTCGAAATTGAAGTTGGTAAATTTGGATCTAGAGATTCAAAGTCAAATTTATATTTTTCATTTTTAACTTGAATCTTACCAATTGTAGTTAAAGCTGAACCGTGTCTTGCATTTCTAGTTGGTAGAACACAGTCAAACATATCAACACCATTGATTACATTTTCCAGTAAATCTTCTGGTGCACCTACACCCATTAAATATCTTGGTTTATCAAATGGTAAGATTGGATTTAAGAATCTTGTCATTTCATACATTTCTTTTTTAGTTTCACCAACAGATAATCCACCGATTGAATATCCTGGGAAATCAAGTTTCATTAATTCTTCAGCACAATATTTTCGTAATTCAGGATTTAACCCACCTTGTACGATACCAAATAATGCTTGATCAGTCGTTAGTGCTTCTTTACCACGTTTAGCCCAACGAATTGTTCTTTCAACTGAATTTTTCATGTATTCATGGGATTCATAAGGTGGCGGACATTCATCAAATGACATGATGATATCAGCACCTAAATCTTCTTGAATTTTAATTGCATCTTCTGGAGATAAAAATAATGGTGCACCGCTCTTATGATGTTTGAAGGTTACGCCTTCTTCTTTAATATCTCTAATCTTAGCTAATGAGAAAACTTGGAAACCACCAGAGTCAGTTAGTAAAGCACCATCCCATTTCATAAAACCTCTGATACCGCCGTGTGCTTTAACAACATCATTACCTGGTTGTTGCCATAGATGGTAAGTATTTGAAAGGATTAATCCTTCGCTCACTTCTTTTATCTCTTCTGGCGTTAATGTTTTTACTGTGGCAAGTGTTCCTACAGGCATAAAAATAGGTGTTTCAAATACACCATGTGGCGTTGTTAAACGTCCTAATCTTGCCCCACTTTGCTTACAAATGTGTAAGACTTCATATTTTATCAAAGTAAACCACCTTCCGTGCTTGAAATTATATCATAATATGATAAAATTAAACAGGTAAAAAGCGGTATCCTAGTAAAACCCGCTATAAAAAAACGAGGAGCGAATAAAAATGAACAAATTTACTATTAAAGACCTTATTGTTGAGGTCACAATTGCAGCCATCTACGTTTGTTTAGTGTTGGCTTTTTATTTTATGAGTTTTGATGCCATTCAATTTAGAATTGCTGAAGCTCTACTTGTACTTGTGTTTTTAAATAAAAAACATACAATTGGCATAGTTACTGGTACTTTTCTTGCTAATTGGATGGGATCAATCGGTATCGTCGATGCATTATTTGGTTCTCTTGCAACACTCATTGTATGTCTACTTTTAATGCCATTTAAACGTCGTCCACATATCGGTCTTGCAATTATTCCTGCACTTATTAATGGGGTAGTGGTATCATTTGAACTGGCTTTACTATATGATTTATGGGATCAATTCTTAATAAATATGGGTTGGGTTGCCTTAGGTGAAGCAGTTGTAATGATTGTAATTGGTATTCCACTATTGATGACTATAAAAAAAATGAAGCTAGATGAACTGCTTCATTTAAATTGATTTAATATTTTCTTGTGTACAGTTGCGATGGGATAACGACTAAAATCAGAAATTAATTCATATCCTTCTGGAACCTTAGTAGCATATCCCTCATAAACATTAATTTTCCAAAGTAAGTGTGTAAATACATGTTTTACAGGTTTTAATTGGTTTACAATATTAAATTCAAAACCAATAGATGATAATACGCTTTCTGCATAATTTAAACTTTCTGATTCAACTTGTGGGAACTCATAGAATCCATTTAACAAATCTTCATCACGTTTTCTTACCACGTATTGATCTTGATATTTTAGAACAAAGGAGACATAATTTGTTTCCTTTTTCTCTTTTAATGGACTAATTTTTGGATATTCTTCGATGGTATTTGATTGATATGCCATACACATATCTTTTAACGGGCATGAATTACAAACTGGATTATACTTTTTACAAACAGTAGCTCCTAATTCCATCATTGATTGAGTGTAATCATGAGGATTGCCTGAGTTTTCAACCAATGTTTGATTAAAAGAATTTAATTTTTTTCTATTTTTCTCTTGTCTAAAATCATCATCAATTTTATAAACCCTTGATAAAACACGAATAACATTTCCGTCCGTTGCTGCATGGGGTTTATTAAAACAAATTGATGTAATCGCACCAGCTGTATAAGCACCAATTCCAGGTATTTTAATGATTTCTTCATAGGTATTTGGGAAAACACCATTTAGATTCTCAACAATGTATTCAATGCCTTTTTTAAGCACTCTAAATCGTTTATAGTATCCAATGCCTTGAACTGTATGTAAAAATTCTTCTAAAGTTGCATGATATGCAGATTCAATTGTTGGATATTTTTTCATAAAACGATCATAAAAAGGGAGGACTGTATCCACTTGAGTTTGTTGTAGCATAATTTCAGAGACCCATACATAATATGGGTCTTTTGTTTCTCTAAAAGGTAGTTTTCTATGATTTAGTTCGTACCATTTAAACAGTGCTTGATATTGCATAAAACCTCGGTGTCATGTTTCTGTTTAGTATTATATACTACATGTCGTAATTTGAGATAATTTGTGATGGTGTTTTTCTTAATAAAAGTAACATCGGTAATAACCCAATCAGTAAATTACCAAGATAAATCAAGAATATTCCAAGTATTGTAATAATGATATCGACATTAGTTGATGCCAATTGACTTAATGGTGTATTGGCAATGTATGAGCTAATTAATAAGTAAGCAATGAACCCTAAGATTGATGATATGGTTGTGATCATGATAATTTCAACAGCAAACGAACCATATATTTCACGTCGTTTAACACCTAAAGCACGGTAAACTGCAATTTCATAAATACGTTTAATCATACTAGAACGCATCACAAAATAGAAAATGAGTAATCCACCTGAGGCTATGATAATTGAAGGTGTTAGATTAGATGCTAGCTGTACATTTTTATCACGCTCATTTAAAAGGATAGCTTCTTGTGCTGTGTGAGATACAGTTATTCCATCAAAACTAAATAAATCAATGATTTCCCAAGGGTTATCGTAATGAATAAAGTACTTATAATAACCAGTCTCTATCATCATGCTTTCAAATGCCTGTTTAGAAGTATCCTCAATATCCATTCCAGATAAATATGCCAGAGCATAATGATCATAAGTGAAAACTGAAATATAGTCTCTATCCGCAATACCAACAACTTCAAACAGTTCTACTTCATCACTTGAATCGATAAATTGTGCATTAAAGAATTTTTCACCTATAAGTTCTTGAATTGACCAAATACCAATTGATTTAAAATTAATACCACCACCAAAATCACCAGAATCAAAAATAGCTTTAGATAATACAATTTCATATCTATTCACTGGTAATCTACCATATAAGATTTCATCTTGAGATAAATAATCAGCGTATTCTAGACTCATTTGTTTACCAATCATAAATGCATTGTCGTCATCAAAGTAAACTCCAAAATCATGTGTGGTAGTTTTGCGATCTAAAATATCATAATCCCTATCACCAAGACGTTCAGTAATCAAATCATATATATCTGTAAAATCTTGGCCAAAATAAACTGTATTAGCAAAATCGATGACAACCATTTTATCGTCATTGGTAATGTAGCGCTTGTAATCAAGGGTTAAAGTGGTATATAAGCTTACCAGTGAGTTTGCTATTAAAGCACCAGCAATAGCAAAAATGAACAGCATTAATTTACCTTTTGCACCAAATTGAAGCACACGTTTAAAAGCTATCCATAAGCTTGTTTTAAACGATATTGCCAAGCCTCTGCTTTTATTTACTGATGAATGTTCTAATTTGGAAACATCAAATGTGGTTTCAAGTATTTGTTCTCTTGTTTTCTTTTTAAAGTGTTCATCTTTGATTGTTACGTGCGAGTCACGATTAATCAATTGAACTTTTTGAATACCAGATTTAACATCTAGATAAAGTGTTTTGTTCTTAACAATTAACTTAATTTCGACTTCACCAACATCTTCAGTATCTGCATAAAGTTTAGTCGAAAATGCTTCTGATTCTAGTGATGAAAGTTCATTTAAGTCTTTTAAATATATGATATTTTCATTATCAAATTGATGGTCACCAGTAGTTTCATTTACTCGGTCATCAATTACTTTTCCATCTTTGATTTCAATAATTCGGTCACCATAAAACTCAGCTATTTCTTTTTCATGAGTAACTAAAATTACTGGTTTTGTTAATGAAATTTGCTTGATGATATTCATAACGTCTTGCGTATTTCTTGAGTCAAGGTTACCAGTTGGTTCATCAGCAATAATAACTTTAGGATTTTTTACAAGTGCTCTTGCGATTGCAACACGTTGTTGTTGTCCACCAGAAAGTTGTGTCGCTCGTTTTTTTCTAAATCTAAACATACCAACTTGATTTAAGATGTAATTTACACGTTCTTCAATCGCATTTTGATCTGTGATACCAATCATTTTTAAAACAAAAGCAACATTATCAAAGACTGATAAATCATTCATTAAATAGTAGTTTTGAAAAATATAGCCAACTTCATGACTTCTAATCTTGTCCCAAACTGCTGGTTTATAATGTTTTATCTCATGTTCATAGAAATTTATGACACCTTTATCTACTTTATCTAATCCACCTATTACATTAAGCAAGGTGGTTTTACCAGAACCTGATGCACCTAAAAGTACAACGAGTCCTTTTTCAGGAAAATCAATTGAAATATCATTTAAGACATGAATTGAATTAGATCGATTCTTATTGAAATGTTTGTCTAAATGTTTAACGGAAATCATAGATTTTCCTCCTTACTTTCAGTAATATTCTCGATAATTGAGAACTTGAAGGTCTTTTTATTGAATCTTCTAGCTAACCAAAGGGTTAAATACGTAAATAGTAAGAACAAGACAATATAATCGCTTAATAATAATTGTGAGAAGATTAAATTGATATTATAATCATTAAATCTAATTACTATCACAAGAATCATTGTTATAACAAAAGCAATCAGCATGATGAAAATTTGTTCAAAGATAACTAACCATCCTAAGCGAGATTGATTAGCACCAATTGATCTATAAATTGCAAAGTCTTTCTTTCTTGCAGCCATAATATTTTTAATAAAGGTATATAGAATAAAGTATAAGAATAATGCTAAGAAGAAAATCAATGAAAAATAGAACAGTGAAAGTATGAAAGTAAACATATCTAAAATACCAATAGTGGCACCAGTGTTATTAGCAGGATAAATCACGCGATAAATAGATTTATCAATATTTTCAAAAATACGGTTTGCTTCTACTTTGTTTTTAGCAGCAATCATAAAAGCATCACCAATCGCATCTTGAACTAATAAATTATGATTTATATAAACCGTTTGACGGAAATTATCATTATAAATTCCAACCACTGTAAATCTATCTTTTTCAATTGTCGTATATACATAATAAGTTTCAATAGCTACGATTTTTGAAGGATCAGAAGTATATGATGTTAGATTTATTTCATTATTCCAACTAATAAATTCAACGCTTTCATTACCTTCTAGATTTACCACGTATCCGTAATGATTAACTTCAATATCATCTGGAATTGGTATTGTTACCAAATTGCCAAATCTTGTATGTTCTGATTCCACTAATACTGGTATTTCTTTTTGATATTCTAAAACTGTATCAAGATAAATATAGTTTTCATAAGAATTTGAAATAACTATTTCATTGTCTAAAAGAGGCAATCTGCCCTCTTTTAGAAATTGTGGGTTATTTTCAATTGAGTAAGTAGAGTCAAATCTAGCATTTGATATACCTTGACGATACCAATCATTATCATCATCATTAACCACATATAAAATCTCTAAACTATTCGTATCAATGTAGGTTAAATCTTTATAAAGATAATAATCCCCTCCACTTATGTTGTTTAATTGATCATAGTCTTGTTGTGTAAGACTAGATTGATCTTTTTTCATAACATAAAAACGATTATCCGATGTAATATTTGTCTTAATACCAAAATTAACATTATTGTCACCAATTGGTGAAATTTCAAATTGATTTTGATTTCTTGCGCTGAACATGAGTAAAGTATAGCCAAATATAAAAATACTCATAATTAGAATTTGAAATAACAATATAAAGAATGTTCTTCTAGGTGTTGCAAGAATATTTCTTATGGCAAAATGCAATACAGACCAAAAACTCATCCCTTTTTGAAGTGGCTTGTCTATGTTCTCTAAAGATTCTACTTTTTTTAGAATTTTATCTTCAACAATTTCCCCATCATGCATTTTTATACGTCTAGTTGCATATGCCTTCACTTGATCAAATTCATGTGTAACGATAACTACTAATTTCTCTTTAGAAATTTCATGAAGCAGATCTATGACTTGTTTTCCTGATTCTGAATCAAGATTACCAGTTGGTTCATCAGCAACAATGATTGGACAATCTTTAGCAAGTGCTCTTGCAATGACTGTTCTTTGTTTTTGACCACCTGAAAGCTTTGCTGCTTTATGATGTATATGACTTGATAAACCTACTTTATCAATTAATTCTAATGCACGCTTTTTTCTTAAATGTTTTGGATAATTTTGAATCTCGAGTGCTAAAAGTACGTTTTGATAAACCGTAAATGAGTCAATAATGTTATAACTTTGAAAGATAAAACCGATATATTTTGAACGATATGCTTCCCATTCCTTATTGGTAAAGTGAGATGTTTCATCATTTTCGATATAAAGTTCACCGTCTTCATAGCTATCTAAACCTGAAATCACGTTTAATAGTGTAGATTTACCAGAACCTGATTCCCCAGTCACTGCGACAAACTCTCCGTAATTAAAGTTGGTTGTTACCTTTCTCATACCAACTGAAACGCCATCACCAGATTTATAGAATTTTGAGACATTGTCTAGTCTGATTAAGCTCATAACTTTATCCTTTCTAACTTTAATTCCTGATTCTATTGTAACCTATAAGTATTCTATTTAACTATATTTTAAAAAGACTTACATCAATTCGACTCTACGTTTCATTGATTTAATAAAAAAGACTAGTTAAAAATTAACTAGTCAATGATCCTTATTATTTAGATGAAACTAAATGTTCATCATCAAGTGGATCAAATGAGAAGCCAATTGAATCCGTTACTTTTAGTGAGAAACATAAACCTTGAGCTTCACTATGGATACCATAGTCAGCCGTAATTGCTTGCATTAATTGATCTCTTTGATCATCTTTACACACAATAATTAAAATGTCTTTTTCTGGGTGAAGTGTGATACCAAAAAACTTAGCTTTTTCGGTTGAAAGTGATGATCTACCATGTAAAATAGTACCACCTCTAGCACCAGCTTTTCTGGCAGCTTTCATTGCATCATAGGCAAAACCATGATTAGCAATATATAGAATTAATGATTGTCCAATTGGATTCATTATAAATTCTCTCCTTTTGAATGTTGAGTAAGCATTTCAAGTGCTGCACTTGACATACTTGTTAAATTCATAGCACAGGCAACACCCATACCACGTTTGGTGAAATTAAATTCTTCTTCTAATCTATTTAAGATTGGTTGTACATCATCTGGGTTTGCTAAAGCAAATACCACGTCTTTATCATTTTCTGCTAAAGATAAAGCATCTAGAATTTCAGTTGGTGCTGTACCTTTACCAATGAAAGTTACTGCGTCTAAGATTTTTAAATCTTGACAAGTTTTTAACATTGCAGAACTTTTCCCTTTATCAGTAATTATTAATAATAATTTCATTATTCTCCCTCACTTTCAAAAGAAACAACTTGTTCTTTAGTAGGTGAAATTTGTTTTGCTCGATGAGCTTGTAATCTAGATAACAAACCTAAAATTTGAATTGTTAATAATGGTGTCATTGCTACAAATGCGACCAATCCAAATGCATCTGTTAGAATTGACGCTCCAGTTGGATCAATTCCCATACCTGCACCAAAGGTGAAAGGCATTAAAAAGGCTGAAGTTAATGCACCAGATACCGCACCACCAGAATCCAGTGCAATTGCATAGAATATTTTAGGTGTAAAGAACATTAAAATCATAATCAAAATATATACCGGTAAGATTATCCACCAAATATTCAATCCTGTCAATACCCTTAAATTAGCAAGTCCAACTGAAATTGATACCCCTATTGATAGAGAAACTAACATCATGCGTTTAGTTACAACACCTGCAGATACATCTTCTACGAGTTTATTTAAAACCATAACTGAAGGTTCTGCAGCAATTGAAATATACCCGAATAACATACCAATTGGAATAATTACCCAACTATAACTAGATTGTGCAAAGAAATCCCCCATCGCATAAGCTAGATTCACAAGTCCAGCATTAGCACCGGTTAAGAATAGCACTAAGCCCACATAAACATAAAGAAATGCGATTAGTATTTTAATAACTTTTTGTTTGCTAAATCTAAAAACAAAAAGTTGAAAAACTACAAAAAATATAATAAATGGAATAATTGCGATTAACATTTGAAATAAATTTGCAAATAAATAATCGACAAAAGTTGAATCTAAATCAAGAATTGGAACTTGTGCACTAACAAAGAATCCTAAAATTAATACCGAAAGAATTGGTCCAATACTTGCAATTCCAATTAAACCAAACGAGTCAATATCCGCATCTTTATCCCCACGAGCTTTAGCAAGACCATATCCAAGTGCCATAATGAATGGAACTGCCATTGGACCTGTTGTTACACCACCAGAGTCGAATGCTACCGGAATGAATGATGGATTAATCATTGCAACAACACCAGCAATTGCAAAAACTAATGCGTAACCAATAATTGTTAATGTACGCAATTGAAATTGGAAAATGATACGTAATAGTGCAATGACTACAAAGATACCTGTACCTAAAGAAACGGTTAAAACTAAAATATTTTTATCTACAACCGCATTAAATTGATCACCTAACACCCAAAGCGCAGGTTCTGCGACAGTGATTAAAAATCCAACGGTGAAAATTACACCAATAATTAACCATAGATTCTTTTTTTGAACGAGATAATTGCCTATTTCAGAAGCAATTGACATCATAGAGGCTTCTGCCCCCATCGAAAATAAAGCCAGACCTATAATCAATAAAATTGCACCAAATAAAAAGTTAAGAATCAATGTTCCAGGAAGTCCAATAAGTAAACTTAAAACGATGACAGCAATTGTCATCGGGATAACGGCAGTTGCGGATTCAATTAGTTTACTTTTTAATGCTTTTAACATATTATCTCTTCCTTAGAAATGTTTTTATAGAAGTATTGTAACATAAACTAAGTTGTTTTTCCAAATTTAAAAAATAAAAAAATGGAATGTTTTATAACATTCCACTTTATCTTATTTACCTTCTAATGCAATTAATGAAAGTATTAATAATACTAATGGTTGATAAACTGTTGACCAAACAATTGCAACGACAGCTTTTACTTGTCCCCATAAATCAGCACTTGACTCCCATGCATCAACATAAAGCTGGAATGAATCTAAGAATAATGATGCAAATACAACACCAGCTACCACTAAACCAATTAATCCTACAAGTCTTCTCATTATATAACCCCCTTAAGTTTATATTTATATTCTATACTTTTTTATAAAAAAAATGAACCAAAAAGGCTCATTTCTTACGTTTTGGAGTAAAAACTTTTAATACCCAGAATCCAATCCAAATTGCTGATGCCATAATTGCATATGCAATGGCTTGACTTTGAACTGCAAGTGGATCCATTGTAATAAATTCCGTGATATCTACATATGAATTTGCATCAATTGATGCTACTTCTTCATATTCAAACGACATTGATAATGTAACATATCTTGTTTCATCTAAAGTAATTGAATGATCTACATCAACTTCCATTGCAAAACCAGAAAAATTGTTTGCAAAGTAAAATTTAGTAAAAGTAACATCTACTGATTCAAGTCCTAATAATTCTTCTTCAACTGCTTCTTCAATTTGTGCTTCCACAGCATCTAACTGTTCATGTACATATTGTAAACCAAATCCGTAACCATAATAAAGTCCAGATCCAATCAGTGCAAGTAAACCTAACACTGAGATAAATGTGAATAAACTTCTCATTTTATATCTCCCCTTTGTATTTATTCTTAATTATACATAAATTTATAATTTAACAAAATAATTATGCATTAGAAATCTCATCAGTTAATCGAATAATATCATCGATTGACTTACCAATGAAATCTATCGTTTCTTTAAGTGGTTGTTCTGTTGTTAAATCAATTTCAACCATCAATGCTAAATCAAGTGGTTTTTTAGTTCCACCAGCTTTTAAAACTTCAATCCAAGCATTTGGGTTAAGTTTACCTTCAAAAATATTCTTTGAAACGAGCGTTCCTAATGTTAAACCAGCTGAATATGTATATGGATATAATCCCATGAAGTAATGTGGTTGTCTCATCCAAGTTAAACCAGCATAATCTGGAATTTCAACTGAATCTCCCCAGAATTTACGTAATACATTTAATTTTAAATTGTTTAAAACATTTGCTGAAAGTGGTTCACCACGCTCAATCTTATCATAGACTTCTCTTTGAAATGCTGCTTCTATTAAATGAGTGACAAAGTTATGATAGTAAGTTCTTGAAATCATAACAGACTTAATCCAACGTTTTGTACGAAGATCTGATGCTTTGATTTCAAGGTGACGAGCCATGATGAGTTCATTAGTTGTTGATGGTGCTTCAATGAAATACATCGAAGGTCTTGTGTTAAAGATATTTTGGTATTTATTTGCATATTGAAAGTGTCCAGCATGTCCAAGTTCATGTGCAAGTACCATCACTTCATCCATTTGACCATTCCAATTGATTAGAATAAATGAATTAGCACCATACGGTGAAGAACAGAATCCACCTGTTGATTTACCTTGATTTTGAGGAAAATCAATCCATCTTTCATCAAATGAGCGACGTACAATCTCTAAATATTCATCCCCCAAAATTGATAAACCATCTAATAACATTTCTTTTGAAGATTCAATAGTCACCTTAGGCTCAAATTCACTATCAACAGCTATTTTCAAATCCGCATATGTCATTTTGTCTAAACCGTGTAATTTTTGAAGCAGTTTAGCATACTTTCGCATATATGGAGCTAAATATTCGAAAGATAAATCAATTTGTCTATCCATAAAATCTTTGGTAACTTTTTGATTATATAAAAGATAATCATACACTGATTTAAACCCTCTTAAATCAGCAATTGCTTTTTCTTTTAAGAGTTGTGATTGGTAGTTAGAGGCAAATCCATTTTGATATTCACCTAACTTCTTATAGAATGCTTCATAAGCAACACGTCGAACATTAACATCATGTTCATACTCATATTCGTTTTCAAATAATGTGAATGAATTCGGGTATGCTTTACCATCCACAATAAAGTCAGGAAACTTCATATCCGCTAATTTGAAGCGATTATAATTTGTATAAGGTGCATTAAGAACTGGTGAAAGATTTAAAAGTACTTGTTCAGCTTCTTTAGTTAATGCATGTTTTCTTGATTCCAATTCTTCTTCAAGATAAAGTGCATTTTCAGTTGAAGTTAAAATTGCATCCTTAATTATTTTCTCATCAACTTCTTTTAGTTCATTTTGGACAAATGAAATTTGCTTTGAAATCTTTTGCATACGCATCATTGTTTTACCAACACGCATTTGATTAATTTCAGAAATTGAATCACCTGATTGTTGTAGTGAAGCATATGCATTTAATCGAACAAAATTACCTTGTAAATCTCTTAATTCATCTAAACAAGTATTAATCACATCAGCAGAAACTAAATTTCCTTCAAACTTCGCTTGAAATAACTTAACATGTTCTTCAACTTTTGTAAATGCTTGTTCAAAAGCTTCATCACTTTCAAATATGGTCTTTAAATCCCATGTATATTTAACTTCAACGTTTTCTCTTTTCGGAAGTTGTTTTTTCATATTCTTTCTCTCTTTCTTTAAATAAAACACATGTCGCCATGTGTTTTAATCAATAGTTTTTTCAGCATGATCAACAATATCAAGGAAAATATCAACGAGAATCGGGTCAAATTGAGAACCACTACATCTTTTGATTTCTTCAATTGCGACTTCTTTTGGAAGTGGTTCACGATAAGTTCTTTTTGATATCATTGCATCATATGAATCAGCGATTGATACAATTCTAGCACGAATTGGAATATCTTCACCCATTAAACCTCTTGGATAGCCATTTCCATCCCATCTTTCATGATGGGATAGAATATCGATTGCAATTTCAGAATATTCTGGTGCAGCTGCAATAATCCTATAGCCAATTTCTGGATGTCGCTTGACGATTTCCCATTCTTCAGCAGTAAGTTTGCCTGGTTTGTTTAAAATTGCTTCATCAATTGCAATTTTCCCAATATCATGAAGTGATGAAATAGCTCTTAATAAGTTCAATTCATCTTTATTCATATTTAATTTTTTATCAATCTCAATACAAATTCTTGCAACCCGTTTAGAATGTGCTTCCTCACGAGGATTTTTCTCATGAAGTGATTGGAGAATCGTTTTAATAAATTCTGAACGATGTGAATCATTTTCAAATAATTTGTGACGATACATCAATTCTTCTGATATCCTTGCAATATCACTGAATTGTTCATCATTTTCTTTGGTTGATATACCATATGATAAAGACAATTTAACACCATGTATTTGTTCTTTGTCTAAATATTCGAGGACAGATTCCATAATTTTGGTTGCCATATCTTTTCTCATATGTGGAGCTAGGATGATAAACTCATCGCCTCCCATACGGAAAACATAACCTAAATCATTAAATGCATCCATCAAAATTTTAGTGGTTCTAACTAAAACTTCATCTCCAATACGATGACCAAAAGTATCATTGATTAGTTTTAATCCGTTCACATCACATGTGATTAAAGATAATGGTTCATATTGTTCTTTACTTAATTCAACCGATTTTTCTGTAAAGAATCTACGATTATATGCACCAGTTAATGCATCATGATAAGAAAGTTGGATGATAGATTTTTCATATTGTTTTTGCTCTGTTACATTTCTTACAAATACAGTAATTCCAATGATTTCTTTACCGCGATAAATTGGGGTAAAAATTTCTTCGATGTATTTACCTGGAACATCTTCTACTTCAGTTACTATTGTCACACTTTCACCATATAAAACTTTAGCAAAAGTTTCACTATAACGTTTTTTCATTATGTCATTATTTAATAGTTTGAAAAAATTATCACCAATTTCAATTTCCTTGTGATAATACTTTAACATTTCGTTGTGGTGAAAAATATTAAAGGCAATGTAATTCAAATGTTGATCAAGTGCATAGATTTCAATTGCACTATTCGATTCAGATGCAAATTGTAAAAGTTGTTGTTGAGCTTGAACAAGTTTTATATTTGAAATTCTTTGGTGCTGTTGTTCCATTAACACACCAATGAACATCGTAACAATAGGATAAATAATCAAGAATGGTACTGCAATAACTCTTATAACTGTTAAACTATTTGGTAAGAAAAGAAAGATTAGGATCGTTAACGCATGTATGATTAATCCAAAGATATAATACTCCATATAGCGGTTAACAAATTTAACACGATAAACTAACTTATGCCATAAAATACCAATGAATGCACTAGCAGCAATTGAAATAATCCCAACTGGAACTCCAGAACCACCAATAATTAAACGATAAATCATTGCGATTACACCAGATACAATTGTTGCTATTGGTCCAAAGAAAATACCAGCGATACTAAATAAAATTGTTCTTGTGTCAAAGTTAATACCATCTTCAAAATAATATGGATTACTCATAATAAAAAGAGCAGCTAATGCTAAAACCAACCCTGATAAGACTTGTTTATAGTATTTTGAATATTTGATTTCGAAGTTTGTAGTTGCATATAAAAAAATCAGAATCATTAATATAAATACATTATTAGATAAAGCTGTAATAATCTCAAAAATTTGTTCTGTTTCCATAGATACTCCGTAAAAATACAACTACAATTTATACATATTTATTATACAAGATAAAATCTTACATGAGTAAATTTTGTTTAATATGTCTTTTTTTCTAAAAAGATAACCCCACCATTTATTTGTTTAATAACTAAATAGTGGAGGTTTTGATTAATTATTTATCGAATTTTAACATGTGACCCATTTTTTCTTTTTTGATTTTTAGGTACATTTCATTTCTTTCATTATGATTCAATTGAATTGGAACGCGTTCAACAATTTCTAAACCATAACCAGATAATCCATTAATTTTCAATGGATTATTTGTCATTAAACGTATTTGTCTAACACCTAAATCTTTTAATATTTGTGCTCCAATACCATAATCTCTTAAGTCTTCTTCAAAACCTAAAGCAAGGTTAGCTTCAACTGTGTCCATTCCTTGGTCTTGTAGGTTATAGGCTTTAATTTTGTTAATTAAACCAATACCACGGCCCTCTTGACGCATATATAAAAGAATACCTTTACCTTCCTTTTCAATGTTATCAAGAGCTGCTTGTAGTTGTTCTCCACAGTCACACTTTAATGAACCAAAAGCATCACCAGTTAAACATTCTGAGTGGACACGGAGTAAAACTGGTTCATTTTCGTTGATTTCACCTTTCACTAATGCAACATGATGTTCACCAGAAATTGCATTTTCGAATCCAATCATTCTAAATAAGCCATGTTGGGTTGGTAGCCATGCTTCCGCTGCTTTTTTAACTAGACTTTCCTTTGAATTACGATGTCTGATAATTGATGTGATTGAAACTAAGGGTATGTTATTTTTTCTAGCAAATTTTTCAAGTTCAGGAAGTTTTAATGGTACACCTTCTTCATTTCTTAATAATAACGATACAGAAACTGGTTTAAATCCTGCTAGAATTGCTAAATCTACTGATGCTTCAGGATGCCCTGCTCGTTTTAATACACCGCCTTCATGTGTCATTACAGAAAGAATATTCTTTGGAAATTGAAAGCCTGATTGATATACATCTTTCTTTAAGTAATTAATCACTTGAGATAATTGAACAATATCTAGTGATTCTCTGTTGTTTAAAACTACTGGATAAAAACTAGTTTCATAACTAGCAGTAACTTTTAAATGATCAAAGTAATTTTTTGGTGCATTAATAGCAACAATTTGCGGTTGTAATGATGCGATTAATTTAACATCATCATTCGTAAGTGATTCTAATGGAAATGTTAAGGTTCCCATGTTGTTTAAATCATAATCATCAACTACAATTGTTGGTTTACCAGATTTTATTAAATTAAGCGCATCTAAGATTTCATCAAATGTCATTTGCATGATAGGTCTCCTAATCTTGACACAAAAGAATACTTTTCACGTACTTTTTCTAAAGTATTATATTCTGATGTCTTGTTAGTTTATATTTTATTACAAGTAATTAAAAATATGATTGAATATACATTTCGAATTTGAAATATTCAATAAATTACATTAATTTAGATATTTCAATTTATCTGTTTTATTTGTATTTGTGGATACTTAGTTAATCAAATTTATTATTTAAATAGATTTCAAAACATGTATTTATTTTATAAATAAGATTTAATTTAAATGATATAATTAAGAACTGAGGTAAGTTATATGAGTACACTAAAAGTAATATTAAAACCAAAAGAGGAAATTAGAATTAAAGATGGTGAGAATTTTGTTTATTCGAACGAAATTTCGGCATTTGAAGGTGATATAAAAACTGGTGAAATAGCATCAGTTTATTCTACTAAAAATGAATTTTTAGGTAAAGGATTTTTAAATACAAATTCTAAAATATTTGTTAGAATTATATCTCGAAAAGATTCAGAACTTAATAAAGATTACTTTAAAAAACTTATTAAAGAAGCCAATAATGCTAGAGTAGATTTAGGTTATACGAATGCATATCGCTTATTCTTCAGTGAAGCTGATGGAATACCTGGTTTAATTATTGATAAATACGCTGATTATTTAGTTGTCCAAATTTCATCACTAGGTATTGATTATAGAAAACAAATGTTTGTCGATATCATGGTTGAATTATTCAATCCAAAAGGTATTTATGAACGCAGTGATATGCCTAGTAGAATCAAAGAAGGTTTAAAACAGTTTAAAGGCACTTTATACGGTGAAATCCCTGATGAAATCGAAATCTTTGAGAATCATATAAAATTAATGATCGACGTTAAGAATGGTCAAAAAACAGGCACTTTCTTAGATCAAAAACAAAATCATGTAGCAATTAAACCTTACGTTAAAGATAAAACAGTTTTAGACTGCTTCTCACATATTGGTGGCTTTGCATTACATGCAGCAAGTTTTGGAGCAAAAAATGTTTTAGCATTAGATATTTCACAAGATGCAGTTGAAAACATTAATAGAAATGCTAAATTAAATAATTTACAAGTTGATACTTTAGTATGCGATGTTTTTGATCAATTAAGAACATACGTTAAAGAAAACAAAAAATTTGATGTGATTATCTTAGATCCACCAGCTTTCACTAAGAAAAAGGAAGATATTAATAAAGCTTATCAAGGTTATAAAGAAATCAATCTTCAAGCAATGAAACTTCTAAATCCAGGTGGCTATTTAATAACTTGTAGCTGTTCACATTATATGTATCCTGATCTTTTCTTGCAAATGATAAGTGATGCAGCAAGAGATTCTAAGAGAAAAGTTCAAATGATTGATTTCAAAATTCAAGATATGGATCATCCAGTCATCTTCTCTGCTGATCAATCATTATATCTAAAATATGTTGTTGTAAGAGTTACTGATTACTTATAAGATAAAAGACTTCATTCAA
>NZ_JAQLOJ010000012.1:0-64942 GCF_057808485.1 Acholeplasma sp. ORD1043
CCACCTAAACATTAAAGTTTGGTGGTTTTTTTATTTTTAATTTAATTGATATTTAACAGTCTTTAAATCTTTAATTGATTTAGCACCGATAATAACCATAATTTTTTTGATATCTAAGATAAATGATTCAACTTTTTTAATAGCCTCATCAAATTCTAAGAATTTTAAGTCTAGAAACCATCTTGAAAGTCCGACTGCTTTAGCACCAAGTACTAAAGCTTTAACAACATCAAGTGGATTTCTAACACCACCTGAGGCATAAATTGATACATCATTAGATACTTTCAAATTAAGCAATATTTCTGCAGTATCTAAACTAAATTCACTTAAATAATCGTAGTTGTTGCCACTTCTTTTGGCTTCAATTTGCAAGAATGAAGTTCCACCACTACCTGAGATATCAATGTGTTTTATGCCCATAGAAATTAGTTTTTCAATCGTTGCATTTGAAAAGCCCATACCTACTTGTTTAACCAATATTGGTTTTTGGATACCACTTTGGATTTTCTTAATATTGTTAGTCCATGAAGAAAAGTCTCTATCACCTTCTGGCATAACAAGTTCTTGAATGACATTTAAATGTATAGATAATGCATCGGCATTTAATAAATTAATTGCTTCTAACGCTTGATTTACTGAAGCATTTGCATTTAGATTAGAAACAATAATCCCTTGATGGTTATTTCTAATAATTTCAAAAGAAGGCTTTGATGTTTCATCTTTAAAAATGATAGACTGGCTGCCTGTTACCATTGGTATATTAAAGTGATTTGCTATTCTAGATAGAAAATCATTAATTCTTTTACCATTTTCAGAACCACCTGTCATTGCATTTATATAAAACGGATATGGTACATCAAATCCTAAAAATGTTGTATTTAATTGGATATCATCAATTGCTAAATCTGGAAGATCTAAAGCTTCTAATTTGATTTTATCAAAGTAGTTTGTTTTGATTTCCTGACTTAATGCCAGTGCGATATGCTCATCTTTTCTATTTTTACTCATAATACTCCCACACTTGTAGTTCAAGTGGTGTTAAACCAGCTTTAATCCAAGCGTCTTGAAGTTGGATTTTATTAATTTTTGATTGTACGATAGCAAATCCACAATCACCATAACCAGCACCAGATGTTTTTGCAGGAAAACCATAACGTGAAGCAACTTCCATCATAAGCTTAAATGGTTCTGATTCAATGATTATACCAGATTTTGCTTGAAGTTCTAACAATTGATTTCGATAGAGTTCGAGCATATATTTAACTGTAAAATAATCATTTCTAATCAAAGCTTCTTTAAATTGAGTAACTATCAGATGTGTTTTATTTAAGAATGTTGCATACCATGGAGACTGATTAACTTCATTCATTTTACCAACCATTTGACTTGTAGATTGAGACATTCCGCTATAACAAATTGCTAATTCTAAATTCGGTTTAGGTAATCTTGTTATTTTTAAGAATGGCCAAGTTAAGGTCATCACTTCATCAATTTTTCCTTTGTGATTCATAACCCAAATCAAATCATATCTTTTATAGTGAACCCAGCCTCCAAAGATACTAGCAGCAAGTTCTCCCCCTGAAGAGATATCATTAATTTCAATTTGAGCTAAGACAGCAAGTTTAAATAAATCGAGTTTTCTAATTTTTACTCCATGTAAGTCAAGAATACCTTTTATGACTGATACAATTACTGCTCCGGATGAACCTAAACCATATTTTTGGTTTTCTTCATTCATCATTTCTGAAGTAAGTTTAATTTCATAAACTTTAGGTTTAACACCTTTATACTTTAAATATGTATGTGCAGTATATATTGCTGCTTTAGCATGTTTTAAAGTATCATAGCTAAAGACTGGCAATTCCTCAGATAGCATCCATTTAAATCTACCCAGTTCTGATTGAAAATCATAAGATTTTGATTCTTCAACGGTAACATGTATAAATTTATTAACAGCGACTAAAATCGCTTCATTACCTGGTTTTAAGACTGAATATTCACCAATGATAAATAGTTTTCCTGGCACTTTAAGTGAAATCATAAGAGATGTGCTCCTTTACCTTCATAGCATACTACGACAGTACAAAGTTTTTCATAATAACTTATTACATCTTTGATTGAATCTTTTCTTAAAATAATTTTTACATTTGGACCAGCATCCATTGTTGCATATACTAAATATCCTTGAGTTCTTAACCATTTTGTCAATTCAATGATTTCTCTGGAAACATCAGTCAAATAGGTATTGCCTGTATTTTCAATTAATTGATGCATCAATTCTGCATGGGTTTCAGCGGTTATACCTACTTTTACAAAATCTTTGATTTGTATGGCATGGATCATATCATTAAAAAGTATATTGGTTTTAGTTATCCAATCCTCTTTATATTGAGGATAGATTTCTAAAACATTCATAGCTGTTCTTGAATCAACTTTTTTCTCATTTTGATTGACCATGCAAACTAACAATGCCATATCATCAAAACCTTCAATTTCTTCTGCATAACTTGATATATGATCATAACCTTCGTGCCATACAGCAAATCCATTACAAATCGATCGACTTGCAGACCCGCTTCCATATCTAGCTAAAGCTGATAAAGCTTTTTTATCAAGTTCTAAACCAAATGCTGAGGTTGCAGCTAAAGCAAGCGTGGCAAAAGCTGAAGAGCTTGATGCTATACCTGCTTTTTTAGGCACAAAATTGTATGAAACAATCTCAGCAAAATATGGAATATTATATAAGTGTCTAACCATATCCATAAATTGTTTAACACGGTCATATTCTACTCCAGTGATAAACTTATCATCTATATAAAGATGATCTTCTGTTAACAATGGTTTATATTCAACCGTCGTTTTAGTATAGAATTTATCAACTGTAAATGATAAAGAGGATGTTAAAGGTAAATTCCATTTTTTATCTTTCTTTCCCCAATATTTAATTAACGCAATATTTACATGTGCTTTAGCTGTTTTCTTCATCAATAATTTCCTTTAAGTCGTAGAACCAAGTGTCGACAGCACCACTTGTTTTTAAAGCTTCAGAAAGTATAATTGCCTGTTCAGTATTTTTTGCAAGTGCGATGATACAACCACCTTTACCGCCGCCTGTTAATTTAGCACCTAAAGCACCATTCTTAAGTGCGACATTAACTAGAACTTCTAATGTATCATCAGATACATGAATACTTCTAAGTAATTCATGTGCTTCAGTCATTGCAAGACCTAATCTTATAACTTCATTATTTTCTAAATATGTTTTAACTTCATTTGTTAATTCTTCTAATCGATCAATAATTGGATTAACTACTGTTGGATTTTCTTTCCAAAGACGTCTGACTTCACTAACTGCTTCTTTGGTTAATCCACGTTTACCTGTATCAGCTACAACAATAACTGCATCCATTTTTAATGGAATAATGGTTCTACCTAAATCCTTTTGATAAAATACGGCTTTACCAGTTGTAATCGTTGATGCATCTAATCCAGATGGACTCACATGATGAACTTGTTCAGCTGAATCAACAAACATATTAAGTAATTCAGGTGTTAGTTCTGTTTCAAAAGCATCAAATAAAGATCTTACAATAGCAATCGAAACAGCTGCACTTGAGCCTAAACCTCTTTGTGCTGGTAAATTCGATTCAATTTTTATTTGAATTCCAAAATTGTCTTGATTTAAATAAGTTAAAACTAATTCTATAACACGTTTAATTCCCAATATCGTATCTGGTGCATGTTCTAATAGACCAATATAATAGATGCAATCGATAGTGGTTGGTTCATTAGTTTTATATATTTTTGAAGTAATTTGTGCTTGTTTAAAAGGAAGTGCAATAGCTGGTTTACCATAAACTACAGAATGATCACCCATAAGGATAATCTTACCGCTTGCTACTCCTTGTCCAAAATCCACCATAAAATTCGCTCGCTTTCTATAATCATTATATCATATATGATACAATGAATATATCCCATAAAAGGAAAGGTAATTAGCATGTCAAAACTCATTTTATCTTTAAAAGTAAAAGATTTTGGTGCGATGAAAATCGAACTTTATCCTGAAGTTGCACCAAACACAGTATCAAATTTCGTTAAATATGTAGAGTCAGGTTTTTATACTGATAAAATCTTCCATCGAATTATTCGAGGCTTTATGATTCAAGGTGGTGGATCATTTGATAAGTTAGAACCGATTAAAGGTGAATTTACTGCCAATGGACACAAAAACGATCTTAAACACACCAAAGGTGTGATTTCGATGGCTCGTACAAATAACCCTAACTCTGCAACAAGCCAATTCTTTATTATGCATAAAGACTCTCCACATTTAGATGGTCAATATGCTGCTTTTGGTAAAGTAATTGAAGGGTTAGAGGTAGTTGATAAAATTGCTACAACTCAAACCAACCATATGGATATGCCATTAACTCCAGTCGTTATCGAAAGCTTTACTATACTTGAAAATACATTTAATTTAAAACCAGTTGATTACATATGAAAAAAATTGTAGTTATTGGTGCTACTTCTATTGATTATTTAGCAAGTATGCACCAACCAATGGTAATGCATGATTCTAATCCCGGTAATATATATAAATCTTGGGGTGGGGTTGCAAGAAACATTGCTGAAAATTTAGCCAGATTGGAACTTGAACCGACCCTAATTACAGTACTTGGGGAAGATGCTCAAGATTTTCTGAACATGGCACGCGATATAAAGTTAAAGGTTTTATATCAAACTGTAAAACAAACTCCAAGTTACGTAGCAATTCATGATGATAAAGGTAATCTATTCACTGCGGTTAGTTCAATGGATCAACTTAAAAAACTTACACCTCAAGTGATTAGACGATATCAAGATCATATAGAAAAAGCGGATATTGTTGTATTAGATGCTAATCTAACTGAAGATACGATTGAATATATTTTTAAAACATTTAATAAAGCATTCTATGTTGACTTAGTAAGTAGCGCTAAAGCCGCTAAATTCATTCCTTATCTTCAAAAAATCCACACCATCAAAATTAATACTAATGAAGGAAAGATGATTACTGTATTTGATGACCCAATTCAAATTGGTCAAATTTTATTAAATAAAGGTATCCATAATATATTCTTAACTTTAGGAAAAAATGGTGTATATCAATTTACTCCAGAGTTTATTAATTTTTACCAAAAGTCATTTGATGGAGTGATCATTAATGACACTGGCGCAAGAGATGGATTCTTTGCAGGAACAATTTTTGCTGAAATAAATAATTTAGAACCACTAAAAACGGGAACAATTCTTTCACATTTTACACTTCAATCTATCGATGCTGTATATAAGAAATTAAAAGTGAACCAACTTGTTTCAATGGTGAAGGAGAAATAACATGAATCAATTTATCGATATTGCACCAAATGTATTAGACGCATTAAAAAAAATCAACCAGTTGTTGCTTTAGAGTCAACAATCATTTCACATGGGATGCCATATCCAAGAAATGTTGAAGTGGGTATGACGTTAGAAAAAATTATTAAAAATGCTGGTGCAACACCTGCAACAATTGCTATTTTAGATGGCAGAATTAAAGTAGGTCTATCACCTGATGAACTAACTAAATTAGGGTCAGTAGGTAACATTATGAAAGTTTCAAAACGCGATATACCTTATTGTATTACAAAAGGTTATAATGGAGCTACGACCGTATCTGCAACTATTTTAATCGCAGCAATGACTGGAATTAAAGTGTTTGCTACTGGTGGTATTGGTGGTGTTCACAGAAATGGTCAAGATACGTTTGATATTTCAAGAGATTTAGAAGAGTTAGCAAATGAAAATGTCTGTGTTGTTTCAGCAGGATGTAATTCAATTTTAGATATAGGTTTAACACTTGAGTACCTAGAAACAAAAGGCGTGCCTGTAGTTGGTTTTGGTACCGATGAATTCCCTGCATTTTACACTAAAAAATCTGGTTTTAGACTGGAATATCAATTAAACAAACCTTCAGAAATTGCTAAATTGTTACAAACCAAATGGACACTTCCGCTCCAAGGTGGTGTGCTTGTTGCGAATCCAATACCTAATCAATTTTCATTGGATGAAGCATTTATTAATTCTGAAATTGAGAAAGCATTAGCATCCGCTGAGAAAAATAATATCAAAGGCAAAGCAATCACTCCTTACTTACTTGCAAGCATTGAAAAATCAACTAAGGGTATTAGCTTAGATTCAAATATTCAACTTGTTTATAACAATGCTAAACTCGGTGCAGAAATAGCAATTGAACTTTCAAAACTTAATAATTTATAGCATATTCGGTACTTTGTCTCATTAAATATCCATTTTGTTTGCATATAAAACTATTTTTTATTATAATAATAGCAGTCATAAATTTAAGCATATTGTATCGGCAAACTTAAGGTAACTTAAGGACGCAAAGCTATAGGGCCATAACATTAACGTGGCAGCCAGTTGCAAATCACTTTTCGTGATTTCAATGGCTGCTTTTTATTTGTCATGGCTATTGGGGGATATGTATGACTAAAAGGTTAAGTACTGCACTTCTTGTGGTCCTAGCTATTGCTATAATGTACACTATTTCAATTTCGTTTTCATATTGGGCAGCGATTGAAAGATATGTTGATGTGTATATTGTTATTGACACGATTCATGAAGCTGAACTGACAGTGGATTTAAAAGAAGATAAATCTAATATCAATAAAAAATTAGTTCCAGCTGGTTATGTTTACTCAAGTGATGAAGTGGACGAAATTATCTTCACCTTTGAACTAGATATTAATGGCGAGGAATTACAACCCGGCATAGAACTTAATGTAACCATCCAAGTCAAAAATATATTAATTAATGGTGATCCTACCTACAGTTATTTAGTAGAGATCATTCTACCAAATGAAGGTAATCTCTTGATTGGAAACGATTCATTACTTGTAGTTGTTAAGGTTAGATTAACTGAACCAGAGACAAGAGAGATTGCTGAAGCAATTAGGGGTAAAAATATAACCTTTGATTTGCTATTTAACGTTGTTTCTTAAAAGTTTAAAAAAACTTAAGGATTAAAAAGGGAGAGTACAAATATGAAAAAGAATCAAAAATTAATGCTTATTGCATTATTCTTATTGGCAGTGGTATCAATCGGGATATCATATGCATTCTGGGCGAGTATCAATTTAGAAGCTGAAGAATCAGGGGAAATCACAATTGGTACAGGTTTAGTTGTTGAAGTATCTGCTTCTACTGCTGATGTTACTGATGGTGTTTTAGTACCTGCAGGTCAAGCTGAATTCTCATTAGAAGATGACGCTGTTGAATACATTATCTTCACATTCTCAATCGTATGGGAGTCAAACGATTTAGATAGTGAAGCAACTGGTACACTTGAAGTTGATTTTGAAAATGTTTCCTTTGGTGTTGTTAATGAATTAGTGAGTTACTTAAATCTTACTTACCAAATCGGTGGTACTGTGGTAAATGGTGTATTCCAAGCTGATGGTAGTGATGTGATTGAAGTTAATGGTGATGCAGTTACTGTTTATGTAAAAGTGACCTTAACTGAACCAGTTGAAATTGAAGATGAAATTACTGCTGAAGAAGCTCAAGAAGTTGCCGAAGCTATGTTTGGTGCAACCGCTACATTTGATGTCTTATTTACAGTTATCGAAGACTAATATCTAAATTAAAATAAACTAAAAAGTGGTCACAAGACCACTTTTTCGTAACATAATCTAATTTATGTTACAATAATCTTAGGATAAGATTACGTTTTTATAGGGGTATAAATATGGCGGATAAGTTTGATTCAAATAAATTAATTAGTATCATATTGTATAGTGTTATCGGACTTTTAGGTTTGTTTATTCTATCATTTATTTATTTACCAACAGTGACATCCACATTATTTGGAGTTGCAGTTTATGGTGGATTTTCAGGAGTTGACTCATCGCTTAATCAAGGCGATTTAGTTGTAGTGTCAATGACTGAATTTGATGAACTTGATAATACCGATATCATTGTTTTTGAACTTGACGGTTATGGTAATGCAGATGGTTTAAAAGTATATAAGATTATGACAAAAGTTGCAGGATCAGAAACTGCCTATCGTGTCCATTCAAGTGGTAATCCAACATCTTACCAATGGGAAATTACTTCTTCTATGTACCGTGGAAATGTTGTTTCTAAAATTCCAAATTTAGGTTATGTCATAGGCTTTTTAAGAAGTCCAATCGGTATTACTGTCATCTTAATCAATGGTGCATTAATAACCGCTGCTGTTATCTTAATTAAACGTATGAAAAAATCTACAAATTAAAATAAATTTAAGGACTCATACATGAAAATAGTTCGAGTAATTCTCTTAATAGTTTTCGCATTGTTTTTCATGGTTGAATTATTTTTGGTCAGCATAATCATGTTAGGTCCGAATATTGAATATCAATTTTATCAGTATAATCACATTCAAGCTGTACCATTCAACCAACCAATTACTAATAATAGAATTAAAGTAGGTATCGTTAAAATGGTACCTTTTTCTCCATCTGAAATTACAGTAGGTGAATATGTTGTTGCACCTAGTCGTATTAACGAACAATATTTATGGGTTCACCAAGTCATTGATATAGATGAAATAAACTCGACACTTACTTTATCTGTAAATAATCTTTTAGTAACTGAAGTTTATACTTTTTCTGAAATCAAAGGTACTTTTATTAGTGAAGCAACTGGACTAGATGTTATTTTATTTATGTCAACTGAACCTTGGATTTATTTCTTAAATATTGGTACTGGATTATCTATAACAACACTACTGATACTTTGGATAATTCATTCCAATAAAAAGACTTTAAACAGTCATTAGACCAAACTTGAAATTCATAACATAAAGTTAAAAATGATATTTACAGATAATTTATTTATGATAGAATATAATGAAGAAGGGGAGTAGTTCCCAAATTTATTAATCGTCATTACGGTATTTTACCCGGTTAATAGTCAAGCCCAATTATCTGCTTGTAAACGAGACCTTCAAGACCTACAAACGGGTTTTGAAGGTCTTTATTATTTCTAAGTGGAGGAAATTATGAATAAAGAAATATATCAACAAAGTGTTGATGAAGTTATGCAAACATATGAGACATCAAAGGAAGGATTAACTTCTCTTGAAGTTTCACAACGTTTAGAAAAATATGGAGAGAATAAATTAGCCGAGGAAAAGAAAAGATCTTTTATTCTTAAATTTCTAGACCAATTTAAAGACTTCATGGTGATCGTATTATTAATTGCAGCGGGTATTGCATTCGTTACTGCAATTTTAAATAATAATCCTGAAGAATTAACCGAAGGATTAATGATTATTGGTATCGTTCTAATCAATGCCATACTCGGTTTAGTTCAAGAAGCTAAAGCTGAAGAGGCGCTTGAATCCATTAAAAAAATGTCTAGTCCACATGCGACTGTGTTAAGAGATGGTAGAGAAATTAAGATTGATGTGAAAGATTTAGTCCCTGGAGATTATGTCATCTTACAAGCTGGTGATTTTGTTCCAGCTGACTTAAGATTAGTTGATGTCATTAATTTAAAATGTGATGAATCTGCTTTAACTGGAGAACCCGTCCCAGTTGAAAAGACAAATCAAGCAATTTTAAATGAAGATGTACCGTTAGGTGACAGAATCAATTTAGCATTCATGGGAACAGTTGTTACTTATGGCCGTGGTACTGGATTAGTTGTTAAAACTGGTATGGAAACTGAAATAGGTAAGATTGCATCAATGCTTCAAAATAATGAGCATTCACAAACACCACTTCAAAAAAGTATTGCTCAATTAGGTAAATTCCTAGCCTATATTGCACTAGGTATTGTTACAGTCATCTTCATCATTCAGATGATTAGAGGATTTATGATTGGTGAGGTGCACATTCTAGAAGCATTTATGTCTGCTGTTGCATTAGCAGTTGCTGCGATTCCTGAAGGATTACCTGCAATTATCACAATTGTTTTATCAATTGGTATGCAAAATTTAGTAAAGAAAAAAGCAATCATGCGTACTTTACCTGCAGTTGAAACTTTAGGTTCTACTGCGATTATTTGTAGTGATAAAACAGGAACTTTAACTCAAAATGTAATGACTGTTACAGATCTTTATGTATATGACCAATCAATCAAAACAGAGTCTGTAACAAATGCAGTTTCATCATTAAAATCTTTAATTGATTTTGGTGTGTTATGTAATGATACAGTTGTACAAAAAACTGAAGCCGGTTATGTTAAAATTGGTGACCCAACTGAAATTGCGTTAACTGATTTATCTATTGTTACTAATAATAACCCACTTGATATCTTACAATCATATCCAAGAGTATTTGAATTACCATTTGATTCAGACCGTAAGATGATGACTACCGTTCATAAAATAAATGATAAATTCGTTGCGATTACTAAAGGTGCTCCTGATAATATCATTGCACGTAGTAATTTCTATTTAGTCGATAATAATATAGAAACTATTGATCAAACAGTCATAGATACATTTAATAATCAAAATATAAAATTCACAGATCAAGCTTTACGCGTGTTGGCATTAGGTTATCAAGTGTTTGAATTAAATACAGTATTTGATAAATCTTTTGAAGAAAAACTTGAAAATAACCTGATTTTACTCGGTTTAGTTGGTATGATTGACCCTGCAAGACCTGAAGTTAAAGATGCCATCATTGAAACCAAAAAAGCTGGTATCACAACAATTATGATTACAGGTGATCATAAAAATACTGCTGTTGCTATTGCCAAAGAATTAGGCATTTTAACAGAGGGACAAATTGCCATTACTGGTAAAGAATTAGATGGCATGTCTGATGAAGAATACTTAGAAAAACTACCAAATATTAGAGTATATGCAAGAGTATCACCAGAAAATAAAGTTAGAATTGTGACTGCGTGGAAATCTACTGGGTTAGTTGTTGCAATGACAGGTGATGGTGTAAACGATGCACCTTCTATTAAAAAAGCAGATATTGGTATTGCGATGGGCATTACAGGTACTGAAGTTGCTAAAGGTGCATCAGATATGATTTTAACTGATGATAACTTTGCAACTATTGTTACTGCAGTTGGTGAAGGTCGTACAATTTTTGCAAACATCAAAAAAGCTATTCAATTCTTATTATCCTGTAATATTGGTGAAATTGTCACCATCTTCTTAGGCGTTACATTAGGTATTGTTTTATTCCCAAATGAACCATTCTTACAAATCTTATCTGCATCTCAAATTCTTTGGGTGAACTTAGTAACTGACTCATTTATGGCTATTGGTATTGGTTTAGATCCAAAAGAACCTAACATTATGAATGAAAAACCAAGAGATACATCAAAGAGCATTTTCGCTGATGGTTTAGGTGCTAAGGTTGCATGGCAAGGTATTATGATTGGTATCTTAACATTTGCTGCATTCTATATTGGATATCAAATGAACGGTATTAGACATGCTCAAACATTAACTTTCATGGTCTTATGCTTAACTCAATTATTTCATGCATTTAATGTTCGTAGTGATAAAACTTCAATCTTCAAACTACAACCTAATAAATTCCTAATAATGGCGTTCTTTGGTTGTCTTGTGCTACAGTTATTAACTGTCTTTATTCCATTCTTTGCAGAAAATATCTTTGATATTGATTCAGTTTTACATTGGAATTTATATGACTGGTTAATTGTCATTGGATTATCTATTGTTCCAGTGATTGTTGTTGAAACAATAAAATTCATTGGTAAACTAAAATCATCAAAGTAAATTAATTAAGGATTAAAAAGAAAACCACCGATTGCGGTGGTTTTTTGATAACAAATTGGTGCATAAGCCATGTTCTGTAGAAGTTTCCTTCTTGTGACTATTTATCTCGAGTATTACCTCGTAAGATAGTTCATTGCTGACTATCTCATGCCCCTACCAAATTTGGGTTGCTAGCTTGAGGGGTTTACCGCGTTTCATTTTATTAGTTTCCTAATAAACTCGTCTCTGTGGCACGTTAAGAACTCGCATTCATAGTTACCCTTAGAAATTGAATTCGCCGTTATGATTACTCATACCCAAAGTTATTTGTTCCTTTGGCGCAAACACTACAAACCACTAGGGTCTGTGCTAGCATGGACTTTCCTAACAGGGCTAAACCCTGCTCAGTCACCTTCCCAATTTGAAATCGTATTAATTTTAATCTTAATAAGTTAAAATGTCAAATTATTCTAATGCGTCTTTTCTAGATAAGTCAACGCGACCTTTTTCATCAATTTTGATAACTTTAACGATGATTTGGTCACCAACTTTAACTTGTCCTTCAAGTGATTCTGTACGGTCTTTAGCCCATTTAGAGATATGTACTAATCCTTCAGTACCAGAGAAGATTTCAGCAAATACACCTTGAATCTTCTTACCATCTTTATCCATTAAGAGACGAGTTACTTTAGCTTCGTAGATTTCTCCGACTTTAGCTTCTCTTACTAAATTTTCAATGTATGATGCTGCTTTATTAATCCATGAAGAGTCTGAGTGCATAATGAATACTCTACCATCTTGTTCAATATCAATTTTAACATTGTTATGATCTTCGATGATTTGAGTAATGATCTTACCACCTGAACCGATAACATCACGAATCTTTTCAGGATTGATACGAATCATCTTAACTTTTGGAGCGTAAACTGATAATTCAGGTCTAACTTCTGAAATTGTTGTTGACATATGTTCTAAGATATGAAGTCTACCAAGTTTAGCTTGAGCAAGTGCTTCTTCAAAGATTTCTCTTGTAATACCTGAAATCTTAATGTCCATTTGAAGTGCAGTGATACCATCTTTTGTACCAGCTACTTTAAAGTCCATATCACCTTCATGGTCTTCCATACCTTGAATGTCAGAAAGGATTGTATAGTGATCGCCTTCTTTGATTAATCCCATTGCAATACCTGCAACTGGAGCTTTAATTGGAACACCTGCAGCCATTAATGCCATTGAACCAACACAAATAGTTGCTTGTGATGAGGAACCGTTTGATTCTAATATTTCAGAAACAACACGGATTGAATATGGGAATTCTTCTTCAGAAGGTAATACTTGTAATAATGCTCTTTCACCTAAAGCACCGTGACCAATTTCACGACGACCAGGTGCACCATAACGACCAGTTTCACCAACTGAGAATGGAGGGAAGTTGTAATGTAACATGAAGCGTTTTGATACTTCAGCTTCTTCTAAGCCATCAATAATTTGGTTTTCACCTAATGAACCAAGTGTTACAACACCTAATGCTTGCGTTTGACCGCGAGTAAATAATGCTGAACCGTGGGTTCTTGGTAAGATGTCTACACGGCTTGATAAAGGACGAATTTCATCAACTTTACGACCATCAGGACGTACTTTATCAACAGTGATTAATCTACGGACTTCTAATCTTACGATTTCATCAACTACTCTGCCAACTTGTTTTAAGAATTTAGTTTGTTCTTTTTCATCTAAAACTTTGACACCTTCGACTTCTTTCCAGAAAGTTGTTTGTGCGAAATGTTCTAAAGTATTTTCTTTAATTTCATCAATTTTTGCATAACGTTCAGCTTTTTCAACAATTGATACTGCTTTGATTAAATCAGCTTCTGCATATGCTCTTACTAACTTATCAATGTTTTCATCAATTTTATTTAATTCTGGAACTAATTTTTCTTGTCCAACTGCTGCTTTAATCTCTGCTTGGAAATCACATAATACTTTGATTGCATCATGACCAAACATTAATGCACCTAACATTGCTTCTTCTGATACTTGTTTAGCACCAGCTTCTACCATGTTAATAGCAACTTTAGTACCAGCTAATGTTAAATCAATATCTGATAATTCCATTTGTGCTGGTGTTGGGTTTAAGACATATTCACCATTAATACGACCAACATTTACACCTGCGATTGGTCCAAGGAATGGAATTGGAGAAATTTCAAGTGCAATAGATGAACCTAACATTGCTGCAACTTCGCTTGGAACATCTGGGTCAGATGATAAAACTGTGTTTACAATTTGTACTTCGTTTCTGTATCCTTCATCAAATAAAGGTCTAATAGGTCTATCGATTAAACGTGATACTAATGTTTCATGTTCAGAAGGACGTCCTTCTCTTCTTAAGAATCCACCAGGAATCTTACCTGCTGCATATAATTTTTCTTGATAGATAACCATCAATGGGAAAAAGTCAGTTTCTGCAGATGTTTCTTTACCAACAACTGTTGATAAAACAACTGTGTCACCGTAGTAAACCATTACGGATCCGTGTGCTTGCTTAGCAACTTCACCGATTTCGACACGTAGCGGTTTGCCAGCTAACGTTGTCTCAAATGTTTGTTTTGACATATAAAATCTCCTTCATTTTATATTAATTTTCTATATTTCATAGCCTTGTATATTATAGCATTTATTTTAATAAAAATCTCAATAACATAATTAAAGAAACTAAAAAAGTGCTTCAGAACGAAAAAAAAACTCCGAAGAGTTTTTTAGCGTCTTAATCCAAGTTCATTAATCAATGCTGCGTAACGATTAGCATCTGTATTCTTTAAATACTTAAGTAGATTTCTTCTACGACCAATCTTCATGAATAAACCACGTTTTGAATGGAAGTCATGAGTATGTACTTGTAGATGTTCGTTTAGCTCATTGATTTCATGAGTTAAAATTGCGATTTGTACTTCTGGTGAACCAGTGTCTCCAGCAAATCTAGCAAATTTTTCTACTAATGCTTTTTTGTTATCTTTTGATAATGCCATATTGTCCTCCTATGTCTCGTATAGCTGAAGTGCAGTGCTTGGCTAACGCTGTCCTCGCTATCGACCGTGAGTAATAATACCATAATCGAAAACAAATTGCAATATAGTAATGAAAATTTTCATTTAATTATCGATAAATGTCGAAAAAAGTAGTTAAACTTTGATAAATTGGTCAACATTTAAGATAAAAACTGTTGCTCCACCCACAGAAACCTCGATTGGAAGGTGTGCTGAAAATGAACCAAATTCGTTCACGATTGCATTTGGAACGATCTTATTTCTGCGTTTTGAATGCTTTTCGATGATATCTAGTACTTCTGGAACCTTTTCATCGTTAACACCTATTAAGAAAGTTCGGTTACCTTCTCTCAAGAATCCACCTTTAGTTGCTAATTGAGTTGAGAAGAAATTATCATTAATTAAAGCTTTTTGGACTTTACCAGCATCTTCATTTGATACGACTGCTAAGACTAGTTTCATATTTAGCTACCTCCGATACTTTTATTTTAGCATAATTTACTACAGTTTACTTGCTAATTTAATTGTTTCTTTAACATCTTTATCAATTTGTTTTAACAGTTCATCAACTGTTTCAAATTTGATTTCATCACGTAAATAATATTCAAAACTTACTGTAATTTCTTGGTTATATAAATCACCTTTAAAATCTATAATAAAGACTTCTAATCGTTTAGTTGTTGAGTAATTCAATGTTGGATTATGCCCTAAGTTAGCACAACCTAAATAAGTCTTATCACCAATCTTAACTCGAACAACATAAATACCCACTTTTGGCACATAATAGTTTTTGTAATCGACATTTGCTGTTGGATATCCGATGAGCGAACCTACTTTATCACCATGAACAACTTCACCATGAATTTGATAACTTCTACCTAATAAAGTCTTTATTAAGCGAATGTTACCTTGATCTAAAAGCGATTTGATGTATGTTGATGAGACTCTAATATTTTTATAAAGTAAATCTTGAACTAAATCAACCTCAAAGTACTTTTCTAGATTATGAACTGTTCCAAGGCCACGATAACCAAACTTGAAGTCTCGTCCAACAACGATTCTTTTAACATTTATACGCTTTAAAAAATGAATAAAATCGGCAGCTGATAATCGTGAGAATTCTGTTGTAAAATGCACAATAAAGAAATGATCCACTGCAGATGATGCTAAAAACTCTGTTTTATCATGATTATCCATTAATGTTGGTAAATTTGTTTTAGTAATCACAGATACTGGATGTGGTGTAAAAGTCATTACAGCACTTTGGGTATCACTATATCCTTTTGTTTTACTAACAATGTTCTGATGTCCAATATGAAAACCATCAAAATTCCCAATTGCTAACGTAATTGGTTCCTTGTTTTCAATTTTGTCATAAGTCGTATTATAAACTTTCATCATTGCAACCTCTAAAGAAATATTTTGGAACATATACTTCTTTTTCTTTCACATAGTATGCTACTAGATTCTCATTTTTATCTTTAATTAAAACAGGATCGTCTCCATTTAAGTGGCGAGAATCAAGATATGCCCCATTTTTTACTAATTTAACCACAAAATCATTTAAAATAACTGATCTAACGCTCTCAAATAATTTATAGTCAGGAATTAAATCTGAAATTTCAACATCATCAATCGTTTTAGCATTAGATACATTATATGAACCAATCATCGTTCGATGAAGCATGCTTAATGCACCGTAAGAATTTAATTCTTCACCTAAGTCTCTTGCAATGCTTCTGATATATGTACCTTTTGAAACATGAGATTTAAACGATAATGAACCATCGAAATTTAAAATATCAAATGCATAAATTTCAACTCTTCTTTTATCAAGTTCAATCGACTTACCACTTCTTGCTACTTGATAAGCAGTTTGTCCATCTTTCTTAATTGCTGAATATTGTGGGGGTAATTGATTATAACCAGGCATAAATTCATTAATTTTAGTTGTTATTTGATCAAGAGTTGGTAGATTATTCGATTCTGCAATGACTTCACCTGTAATGTCGTCTGTATCATACTTTCTACCAAATACAACCGTTCCTTCATAAGTCTTATCTAAATTATCAAATAAAAATGCTAACTTAGTTGCATTACCTATAAGTAAAATGAGTAAGCCAGTAGCAAAAGGATCTAATGTACCTGTATGCCCTACTTTACTCAATTTTAGTTTTCTCTTAACTTTATAAACAACATCATGGCTAGTTAAACCAGCCCTTTTATTAATTAATAAAATTCCATCCATAACGATTACCTACATGCTTATTATAACACATAAAAAAAGGCTTTATTCAAGCCTTTTTTTATTTTATTTGTGTTCTTCTAACCAGCTAACAAGTTTTTCCTTTGGTTGGTAACCAGAAGCTCTTGCCACTTCTTTACCATCTTTGAATAAAACAAGTGTTGGAACTGCTCTAATACCACTTTCAATAGCTTCTTTACGATATTCATCGATGTCTACTTTGATAAATTTAGTATCAGGTAATTCTTGGCTTAATTGTTCAACAACAGGCATCAGCATATTACATGGACCGCACCAAGTTGCGAAGAAATCAACTAGTACTAAACCATTTTTATTCACTAATGCTTGTAGGTCTTCACCTTTATATTGTTGCATATAAATGCCTCCTCCATTAATCTTCAAAACTATTATAACCCTTGCTAGTAAAATAAGCAAAGGAAATGGCATCAACTCAAAGGGTTATGATTGTAACTCCGTTTAATCCCTCTCCTTGGCCCCCGTATCTATGGGATTTTATGTAACTTGACTGCTTAATATAGTCATAAACTGCTTTTCTGACAGCTCCTGTTCCAAAGCCATGAATTATACGAATTGATGAAATATTTGAAAGTAGTGCATCATCTATAGCTTTTTCAATTAAATGCGCAACTTCCTCAAATCTTACACCTCTTAAATCAAGCTCAGATGCATTATTTTTACTTGAGGCAGAAACTGAAACGATTTTCTTTGGTTTAAGGTTTTTAGTTGATACCTTAGGTTTATCAGTTTTTCTTAAATTACTTGCAGTAAACTCAAGTTCAAACTGTCCAAAAGCAACTAAGAATTTATCTTTTTTAATACTTATAATCTCACCTTCTGTTTGATAAGGTTCAATATAAACATAATCTCCTACCGAAAGTTCCTCTTGAACTAATTTTGTTTTAGTTTCCTCTTTTCGGTTTAGTTTACCCTTAAAATGAGCTTGATCCGGCTTATTTAAATGCTCTTTTTTAGATAGCTCTTCAATTAATTCTAATGCTTCTTGTTTTAATTTTTCATATTTCTTTAATTCTTTTTGTTTGATTTGATCAAGCATAACATCTTTTTCGCGTTCAAGATATGCTGCTTTATCTTTATAGCTTTGAATTTGCTTATTTAATTCCAGTTCCTTAAGTTTTAATTCATTACGAAGATTTTCAACTGCTTGCTGTTCTGATGTTAACTTATCAATAGACTTAGCTAGATTTGTTTTTCTACCTTCAACGAGTGATTCAGCATGTTTGATGACTACTTTTTTAAGTCCTAATCTTCTAGCAATCTTTAAAGCATGAGAACTACCAGCAATTCCAAGTTGTAACTTATATAAAGGTTTTAGACTTTCTTGGTCGAAAGCAACCGAAGCATTTAAAATGTCATCTTGTTCAAATGCATAAAGTTTTAATTCACTGTAATGGGTTGTGACAATCATTCGATTTTGTTTATTTTTTCTGATTTCATCAATAATAGCAATCGCCAGTGAAACCCCTTCAATCGGATCTGTACCAGAACCTAATTCATCGAGTAAAATTAAAGACTGACCTCCCATTTGGTCAAACATCACTTTAATTTTAGTTAAATGTGATGAGAATGTAGATAAAGATTGTTGGATTGATTGCTCATCACCTATGTCTGCAAAGATATGATTGAAGACTGCAACTTCACTACCCTCTCTAGCAGGGATTAAAAGCCCTGTTTGAGTCATTAATGTAAATAGACCAACTGTTTTTAATGCGACTGTCTTACCGCCTGTATTCGGACCAGTAATAAGTAGAATTGGTTGTTCTTTAGTGAGTCTAACATCAATTGGAACGACGATATCTTTATCTAATAACGGATGACGACATTCTTTTAGAATGATATTACCTACATGATTTAAATGTGGTTTAATACCATTAATTGACATTGCATATTGTGCTTTAGCTTGAATCAAATCAAGTTCAGTTATGATTTCAAGATTGGCATTTAATGTCTCATAGAATGGTTCTATCTTTTTAGTTAAATCCCTTAATATGTTATCAATTTCTGCTACTTCACCTTTAGATAAGAATTCTAAGTCTTGTGTAACTTGTCTGATATCATCAGGTTCGATATAAACAGTTTGTTTAGATGCAGAAATATCATGAATAACGCCTTTAATCTTATTTTTATAAGCGTCTTTGACAGGAATTACATAACGATCATTTCTTTTAACAATTAAACTTTCATTTAAATATTCTGAATACTTAACTAATACTTGACCTAAAAGTTTATCAAGCAATTGTTTTTTAACTTTAATTTGACGTCTAATTTCATTTAGTTTAACTGACGCATGGTCGTAAATTAAGCCTTGATCATCAAAAATTGCATTCATATGTTTTAATGCAATATCATGTAGGACTAATTCATTGATTTTATTCTTAATCACCATGAACTTAGTTGAAAATTGTTGTTGATATCTGTTAAATGAAAACTCCATTGAAACAAGTTTTCTTAATGCTACAAACTCATCAATTGATAATTGACTACCTACTCTTAGTTTTTGAATGACATTATAAATGTCATAATTTTCAAAGAATGGTAATTTACCATATTGGTGAACCATTTGTAACATTTGATCAGTTTCTTCTAACATACCTAAGACATGATTAAAGTCTGTACTAGGTTCTAATGCTAGCACAGTTTGTTTAAGTGAGTTAGAATACGTATAGTTTGACACATTTTGTAAAATGATATGCATCTCTAAAGTTGATTTTGAGAACGACACCACAATCACCGCCTTTGTGCTCATTTAATGTTATAATAGAATTATGTAAGGGAGATTAATATCTTGAAAAGCAACACATTAAGTTTATCTAGTGAGCAAATAGATGAACTCAAACAATTTTATCATAATTATTTACAAAAGGTTAATCAACCTTATTTAAGTTTTGTCGCTAACCATAACGATGTTAGAATAAGTGCTTTTACCACCGGTAAAGTACTCATACAAGGAGAAGAAATCAACGCCGAACTAGGTACAATTAAATCAGTACTTGGCATTAAAAATTATGCTGCTATCGGTTCTGATGAAGTTGGTACTGGTGATGTCTTTGGCCCAATTGTTGTATGTAGTTGTTATACTACAGAAGATGATCTTGAATTTTTAGAAAGTCTAAATATTCGTGACTCTAAAACAATTAAGAATAAAGATATCATCCGTTTAGGACCAATCATTGCGAAAAAACTGACTCACTCGTTAATTATTCTATCTCCGGAAAAATATAATCAAACATATTCAAAAGGTTACAACTTAAATAAGATTAAAGCATTACTGCATAACCACATGATAATTAAGACAACTTCGAAAGTTAATGCTACAATCCCTGTTATTTTAGACCAATTCTGTATGCCAAACCACTACTTCAATTATCTAAAGGAAGAAAAACTTATCTATAGAGACATTGAATTCCATACTAAAGCTGAAAGTGTTCACTTATCAGTTGCAGCAGCAAGTATTATTGCAAGATATGCATTTTTAGCTAAAATGCATCAATTATCTAAAGAATTAGATATCTCTTTAAAACTTGGTGCTGGTAAGGAAGTTGATGAACAAATCAAAGAAATTTATTCAAAGCATGGTTTACAAACGTTATCTAAAATAGCAAAGATGAATTATAAAAACATTACTAAAATGAACTTATCTTAAGGTTTCTAAATAATTATTGAAAGACTCAGGCAATGGCACTTCAAAAGTCATTGCTTTTTTTGTTATTGGATGTGTAAATGTTAACTTATATGCGTGTAACATTTGACCATCATCTACTTTTTCTAAATCGCTTTTGAAACCATAAAGTGGGTCACCCACAATTGGATGATTGATAAATGAAAGGTGAACTCTAATTTGATGTGTTCTACCTGTTTCTAAGTCACATTGTAAAAGAGAGTACTCTTTAAAAGTTCTTAATACTTTAAAATGCGTAACCGCATGCTTACCATCTTTTACTACTGCATTTTTAATTCGTATCTTTGGGTGTCTACCAATTGGTGCATCAATCGTACCATTGGTTTCTTCAAAAGTACCGTGAACTAAGCAAATATAACTTCTTTTAATATCGTGATTTGCAAGATCTTTAGCTAATATTTGATGTGCAGTATCGGTTTTTGCTACCATCAATAATCCGGATGTATCCTTATCGATTCGATGAATAATCCCAGGTCTAAAAACACCATTTATAGTGGATAAATTTTCCATTTGATATAAAAGTCCATGAACTAACGTTGTGTCTTGATGAGATTTTGCAGGATGTACAACGAGTCCTTTTGGTTTGTTAACAACAAGTAAATCATTATCTTCATAAACAATATCTAGATTTAAGTTTTCTGGTGTTAAGTCTAAATCTTTAGGTTCAGATTCTAAACAATCAACAATATCACCTGATTTTAAACTATATCCAGGTTTAACACTTTTCCCATTAACTAAAATCTTCTCTTCTTTAATCATTTTGGTGATAAAACTTCTGTTTTGTTCAAGCTTTTCAACTAAGAAGTGATCTAAACGAAGATTAGCCTCATTTTCTATCTTAAACTTTATCATCGTTATTTCCTTCTTTCTTTTTCTTGTTTCTTAATGTATCTAAAATCAAAATCTCAATTGCTAACATGGCTACACCAAACACTAAAAGTGTATCAGCTAAATTAAAGTAGGTATTTCCAACAAATGGTAGAAATGGAATTTGAATATAATCAATAACATAGCCATAAACCATTCGATCAATTGCATTGCCTAGCGTTCCAGCAATTAAGAATATAACTCCAATGGTATAAAATCTTTTAGTTTTTAAATTTGATTGACTGAATAAGTAACCAAAAAATATCAGTGCAATAATGGTAATAATTAGAAATAGAAATTGTTCACCTTCTAACATTCCAAAAGATGCACCAGTGTTTTGAATGTATCCAAATCTTAATACGTTTGGTATCACTTCACTTATTTGTCCAACTTGAAAAATATTTGAAAAAATCAGTTTGAGAACTAAATCCAGTATGATCAAAACAAAAATAATTAAATAAGAAATTAACATGGGCTACACCATTCCTAATATGATAAATACAATAATTATTCCAAAAGTAAGAACAAATATTGCAGATAAGGTACCTTCAAATAAAATAATATGTTTTCTAGGGTATGCTTTAACTTCATTTTTTTGAAGTCCACAAACAATATAAAATAAATAAAAATATAAATAACTTGCTAAGGATAAAATGAATACTAATATAAGTGATACAAGTAAAAGATAGTCAACAAATACAAAGAAAGTAGATAGAATCAAAATGATTGGTAATAGTATCGGAATCATGATAATTAAAGTCAATAATCCAATCCATAACCTATGACTTAAATTAAATTCTTTTTCAAAAGACAATCTTTCATTTTGATAATTCTTAAAAAAACTAGCTAAAGATTTCATAAACTACCTCAATTGCATCATCAATAGTTTTAACTGGATACAAATTTATCAAATGTCCTAAATCTTTTACTTCATCATACTGATTAAAAGGTAAAATAAAGTGATTATGTCCTTCTTTAATTGCAGTGTATACCTTTTGTCGTAAACCACCAATTAAACCAACTGAATGATTGTATCTGATTGTTCCAGTACCAACAATCACTTCATTCATATTAACATTACCTAAAAGTGCAAAATAAATGGATAAAGTATACATTGCTCCACCAGATGGTCCACTAGATAACACATACTCACCTGGTAATGTATACTTTGGATAGGTATCAATAATTTCATATTTTGGATAGAATTGGAAAACATCCGTTGTCTCAATATCCAGTGTGATATCAAAGATATTACCTTTTCGATTAACAGTGACTGTCGTTTCTCCAACTTGATCTAAAAAGTAGAGTCCCATTTCTTCATAAGCATCAAAGCCTTGATGATTAACATCAATAACAATATCACCTATATGAAGTATATTATGCTTTTGAAGTCGATAATCAACAATCATTCCAACAAATTCATAGTCAATTAAAATCGTTGGATCAACTAAACTTGCGAGACTATAACCAGAAATTAAAGACTGCTCAAAAGCAGCTCTTTTTTGATTTTGACCACGTTCTAAATCTTCTAAAAAGTTAGTTTGCTGATCGTAATAACTCATTTGATACACTTCAAACTGATCAACCATCTGATATATCATACGTTGAAAACCAGTAATTCTTTCCATACTAACAACTGATACAGTATGAAAATTAGGTGACAAATCACGACCTTCAATTTGTATCATCGTTGATGCTTCTCTTGTCTTATACGGTGTAAGTACTGCATAATTAGTCGGGACCAAAAGAGCAATCATCAAATATAGATATGCAAAGATAACAGTATGAAAGACTGTTTTAAACTGAATCTTTTTCAAGAATTATTTGCTCCATTGATATTTGGCGTGCTTTAATTCCAGCTTTTTCCATCATTAAGACAGATGCTTGATTAAAGTCTTTTCCTTGGTCTTTGTTTGACACATAGACAATTTCTTTAATTCCTGATTGTACGATTAATTTCATACATTCATTGCATGGGAAAAGCGTGACGTAGATCGTTGAATCTTTTAGATTAGTTGTCGCATTTAATATTGCATTTGCTTCTGCATGTACAACATAAGGATATTTTGTTTTAACATAATCCCCTTCTTTATCCCAAGAAAACTCATCGTCACTCATGCCTTTTGGTAGACCATTATATCCAATCCCAATGATTCTTCTATCGTGATTAACAATACAAGCACCGACTTGAGTTGCTGGGTCTTTAGAACGTAGACTTGAGAGTTTTGCAACTCCCATAAAATAAGTATCCCAAGAAATGTAATTATCCCTCTTCATAAACTTTAATCCACCTTTAAAATGTTTGTTAAATCAACATGGCAGTAACCACCAGGATTCTTATCTAAATAATCCTGGTGATAATTTTCTGCATTGTAAAAGTTTTTAAGTGGTTCAACACTTACAACAATTGGCTTTTTATATAAAGGACGCATTGCATCTATCATTTCTAAAGCAGTTTGTTTAGCTATTTCATCTTCATAATAAATACCAGAACGGTATTGGATACCAACATCATGACCTTGGCGGTTTAAAGATGTTGGATCAATAATATGGAAGAAGTGTTTCAATATTTTTTCAAGTGTTGTTTTTCCTTCATCGTATGCAATTAAAACAGCTTCTGCATGGGTTGCAATACCATTACATACTTCTTGATATGAAGGGTTTTCTTTATTGCCATTTGCATAGCCTACTGTAGTGTCAACAACACCATCAATTTGCTTAAAATAAGCCTCTACTCCCCAAAAACATCCACCAGCTACGACGATTTTTTTCATTATTTCACCTTTAAATTTAAGTCATTCCATTGTTTTTCTTCAATCGGAGCAGGTGATTGCATCATTAAGTCACGTGCTGATTGAGTTTTAGGGAATGCGATAACATCTTTAATATTATCTGTATGTGTTGCAAGCATAACAAGTCTATCTAGACCAAATGCGATACCACCATGTGGAGGTGTACCATATTTTAATGCATCCACAAAGAATCCAAATTTATTAATAATTTCTTGTTCAGAGAATCCTAATGTTTCAAACATTAATGATTGTACATCTTGACGATAAATTCTAATTGACCCACCACCAACTTCATAACCATTCCAAACTAAGTCATATGCTTTAGCAAGTGCTTCTTTTGGATTGTTCTTTAAATCATCTACATTCTTAGGCGATGTAAACGGATGGTGTCTTGCATAGAATCTTTCTTCTTCTGCATTGTATTCAAGTAATGGGAAGTCATATACCCATAAAACATTATCTAGGTTTTCATCAACCATGTTTAAGTCTTTAGCAATCACTTTTCTAATTGCGCCTAAAGCATTGGTTGCATCTTCATAGCTACCTGGTACAAGAATTAATAATGTACCTTCTTCAAGAACAAAACCTTCAACTGCTTTTGCAATAGAACCTGATAATACACCAGCTTCATTCTTTAAGTAAAGTAATGCTTTACCATGATTTTTCTTAACAATTTCAGTTAATTTGTCAAAGTACTTTCTAGTAAATAAAGCATCGTTCTTTAATGTGAACCCACGCAAAACATCACCTTCTACCATTGTTGGTAAGTGATATCCACTAAATTTTTCAGTAAAGTTTTCGATAAATAACTCATAACGCGTATCTGGTTTATCTGAACCGTATTTGTCAAATGCTTCAGCGTAAGTCATTCTCTTTAATGGTAATGGTAATTCCTTACCTAAAACATCTTTAAACATGTTTGAAATGACTTTTTCTGATAAACCCATAATGTCATCTTGATCAATAAATGATGCTTCAATGTCCACTTGAGTAAATTCTAATTGACGGTCAGCTCTACCATCTTCATCTCTAAAACATCTTGCAAATTGGAAGTACTTCTCAAAACCAGCAATCATATATAATTGTTTAAAGATTTGAGGAGATTGTGCAAGCGCGTATGCTTCACCACTATATAAACGTGATGGCACCAAGAACTCTTTAGCACCTTCTGGTGTTGATTTTACTAAATATGGTGTTTCAAGTTCAGTAAAGTCATTTCCTAATAAAGTTCTTCTAATTGATTGTGAAATTAAGCTTCTTGTAAATAAATAGTTTTGTTGAGAAGGTTTTCTTAAATCTAAATAACGATATTTTAATTTAACTTCTTCTGATACATTGTCATGTTCAGTAATTGTAATTGGAGTTGTTTCTGCAGTATTTAAAATGTTGATTTCTTCAATCTCAATTTCAATTTCGCCAGTTGCTAAGTCTTTATTTTTAGATTCACGTTCTAAAACAACACCTTTAACTTCGATGACATACTCATTTTTAACTTGATTGACTAATTCATATACTGGTGACTCTGGTTTTGCAAGTAATTGAGTCATACCTTTACGGTCACGTAAATCAATAAAGATTAATCCCCCTAGGTTTCTCTTTTTATTTACCCAACCTTTTAAGGCTACTTTTTCACCAACATTTTTAATATTCAATTCAGCATTATGATGGGTGTATTTAAACATGATGTAGTTTCTCCTTTAATATAGCAGTGATATCTTTAATATCAATTTGAATTTGTTCTTCTGTTTCAGTATTCTTTAAATTAATTTTACCCATCGCTAGTTCAGATTCGCCAAGGATTAAAAGATATTTAGCTTTATTGTTTAAAGCTTCTTTTAATTGTCCTTTGAATGCTTTACCAGTGTAATTTAGTTCAACTGAAAAGTTTTCACTTCTTAATAAGTTTTGTAATCTAAATGCTTCTTTTCTTGACGCTTCATCAAACGTAATGAAATATACATCAAGTAAATTGTCAGGTACTAAATTGATACCTTCTAAATCTAATGCTCCAAGTAAACGTTCCATACCAAAAGCAAATCCTACCCCTGGTTTTGATGGTCCACCAAGACTTTCTACAAGTTCATTGTAGCGACCACCACCACCTAAAGCATTTTGCGAACCAAACCCTTCAATATCAGCTTGGATTTCAAATACAACGTAAGAATAGTAGTCAAGACCACGAACTAATCGTTTATCAACTGAATATTTAACTTCTGCTAAATCTAGTGCTTCTTTAATCTTTTCGAAGTTTAATTTAGCATCATCCGTTAAGTGATCAAGTGGTAATGGTGCATCAACTAATAATGCTTTATCTTGTGGGTCTTTTGAATCAAGAATTCTTAATGGATTTTTATCTAAGCGTGCTTTAGAGTCTTCGCTTAATAAATCTTTTTTAGGTTCTAAGAATGCTTTTAAAACATTCATGTAGTTTTCTTTAGATTTTTTATCACCTAAAGAGTTAATTTTTACAGAAACACCTTTTAAACCTAATCCTTTAATGATGTCATAAGCAAGTGCAATAACTTCTGCATCTAAGTATGGGTCCATCGCACCAATAACTTCTACACCAAATTGTGAGAATTGACGATATCTACCTTTTTGAGGACGTTCATATCTGAAGTTTGGTCCCATATACCAAAGTTTAGCAAGATCTTTACTTGCATAAATCTTGTTTTCAATATAACTTCTTACAACCCCTGCAGTACCTTCTGGACGTAAGGTTAAGCTTCGATCACTCTTATCTAAAAAGTTATATGTTTCTTTTGTAACCATGTCAGAGTTTTCATCTTCTCTGTGGAAAACATTTGAATACTCCATAATTGGTGTTCTAATTTCTTGATAATTAAATTTCTTAAATACTTTTTTTACATACGTTTCAAGTGCTTGCCATTTTGGTGATTCTTCCGGCAATACATCGTATGTTCCTTTAACTTTTACTAAACTCATTTAAATGTCTCCTTTGTTAGATAATACCAAGTTGAAGGTTCCTTTTCACCAGTAAATCGATTATAGTAACGATCTAAATCTACTTTATCGAAATTGAACTTATTTTTTTCAATCACACGTTTTGAACCAATGTTATCATTGGCATGACCAATAATGATCTTTTCGTATCCGAAATACCAAAAGCCAACTTCTAATAATTTACGAACTGCTTTAGTCATGACACCTTTACCCCAGTATGATTTATTTAAACAATAACCTATTTCTACTGAACCATCCGGATGAATTGTATGGAAATCAACAGTTCCAATCATTTTATTGTTATCAAGGTCAACAATTGCATATCCAATCGGAAGTCCACGTTCTGGCCTTCTTAAGAATACTTTTTTAATTGAACCTAATGCTTCTGTAATGTCTAAATAAGGTCCCCAACTTAGGAATTTAACCACTTCCAAATCAGAACCATACTCAAACATATCTTTAGCATCACTTATTTCAATATCTCGTAACATATAATGTTCGAAGAAAATTACGGGTTGTTTCATATAATCATCCTTTCTAATAAAAAATTCGCCCTTAAAAATCTCTAAGGACGAATTCTAATTCGCGGTGCCACCTTAGTTCTAGATTGCTCTAGCCCTCATAAAGTATTTTGGTTTCAAAAGTTGTCCCATCAGTTCAATCTATCCAGTCTCTCACCATTCACTGTTCGCTCATTATAGATTACATCTTGATTTCTTCTTTATCTTCAACCTATTAAATTCTCATTTAATCATATCATTTTTTATCGTCTTTTACAATGTTTCGTTAAACTTTTTAAGACCTTTTTTGATATTTTGTTTGTAATAATTCATTGTAATTTCAAAAACTACTTGTACTGGAACTGAAAGAATTGCTCCAACAATTCCAAAGAATGCTTGTCCCAATAAGACAAAAGCAATTGTTGAAATCGGATTTAATTTTAATTGTGTTTGATAAATCTTTGGATTTATGACATAAGCATCTAGTTGTGGGAAGATTAATGTAAATATCGCAATACCGATCATCCCATAAGCTGCATGAGGTACTGTCATAATAATGATCGCGGTAAATAAAATTGAGAAATATCCACCAAAATATGGAATTAATGATAGCACTGCTGCAACAAATGCAACCAATGGGACAAAAATCCAAAACTCTGGGAAGAAAAGCGCCATGATTAACATTAAGCCACCATATTCAATCGCTTGTATACCCGCAATAATGACTTCTGCCCATAAATAATTTGTTAATTCTTTATCAATTGTTTTAATATAACTAAAAGTTTTAGGTTTAAGTGTTTCTTGTAAGTAATCTCTAATTCCCACTCTAATTTTAGGAAAATTAAGTAAGAAAATAATACCTACCACTACCACGACCGCACCACCAACAATGGTATCCCATACAGCATCAACTGTACCACCAGTTGCTGTAAAATAATTGGTCAATTGCATGACGACGTCATCGACAATACTAGTGACATAAGCTGTTACATCTGTGGTATCAACATTTAATATGATACCTATTTCTTTCAAGATATTTTCAATACCAACTGTTAATGATCCAATCTCATCTAGGGCTGGTTTAATCACACCAAAAATGAGATAAAAAACAAATAGAACAGAGATTGAATATACTAATAGAATTCCTAACCATCTTGGTATTTTAAATCGTTGTAAAAAGTTAATTAACGGATTTAGAATATAAGCAATTGTAAAGGCAATAATAAGCGGCAACAAAGCCATCAAAGCGATATTTACCACGTTACCTACATATGGCCATAGCAAGAGTATTAATCCAATAATTAAAATCAGGATTAATATGTTTAACAGCTTAAAGTTTAGTTTCATCTTAGTCCTCCAATTCGTACATTAAATTGAATGGCCCTGTGTATAAGGCATCAATTTCCATATGAGCCCCAAAGACTCCTGTTTGGACTTCAAAACCTCTATTTCTTATCAATTCTACAAAATACTCATAAAGAGGTTTTGCAGTTTCGCTGTTTGCTGCGTTTGTAAAACTTGGACGGTTATTATCTTTAGCATTTCCGTATAAAGTAAATTGGGAAACAACTAAAATTTGATGTAAATCTTTATTAATTGCTAAATTTAATTTGTCATTTTCATCATGGAAAATACGAAGTTTTAATAATTTATCAACGCATTTTTCTACGATTTTTTTGGTGTCTGTTGTTTTTACACCTAGATACACAATGTATCCTTCATTAATCTTTGAAATTAACTCATTATCAACTGAGAGACTTGCTCTTTTGACCTTTGTAACAAGCATTCTCATCTAATATCACGCTCGACATAATATACTTGTGGAACTTTGTTTAAGTTAGCAATTAAGGTCGATAATTCTTTTGAGTTATTTAAAGATACTTTTAATTTGATGACAGATTCAAGTTGGCTATTTGTAACTGCAGAAATTTCAGCGATATTTACACCGCTTCCATTTACTGTTTGAATAATTTCAGTTAAAAGTGCTTGTCTTGTTGTGCCCTTGATTTTTAACCAAGTCGCATATTTTCTTGTAATGTTGATTCCCCATAATGCAGGAATCATTCGATTTTGGTCATATTCTTTAATATTTGTACAATGTGTTCCATGGACAACAATCCCACTGCCCTTAGTTACAAATCCTACAATTTCATCACCTGGGACAGGTGTACAACAATTCGCAAGTTTGATTTGTGGAGTTGTTAAACCTTCAACCACAACACCAGTATCAGAAGTTGCGACTAATTGTTTAGATGTTCTTTCTAATTGTCTTTGAAGTAATAATTCACGTGAATCTTCTGGAATTGTTTTGTTTAAAACTGCTTTAGCAGAAATAACACCTTTACCGACTTCTTTGTATAAATCTTCTAAAGAATAAACGTTATTCTTTTCAAAGTTTAATTTCGCCCAAGCATCGTTAATATCAAGTTCTTTCTTTGCTGCTAAAAATTCTTTTTCAATTAAGTCTTTTCCTTGTGCAACAATCGCTTCTTGATTTTCTTTATTTAAGAAGTTTTTAATTTTATGTCTAGCATGAGGTGATTTAGCAATTTTTAACCAATCATCCGATGGACCTGATGAATTCTTATTGGTTTTAATTGAGACGACATCACCTGTTTGAAGGGTATGATCAAGCGTAACAATTCTTCCATTGACAATCGCACCAACCATTCTATGTCCAACATCGGTATGAATACGATATGCAAAGTCAATTGGCGTCGAACCCGCTGGCAGTTCAATTACTTCACCTTTCGGTGTGAATACATAGACATTTGCAGATAGAATATCGGTTTTAATCGTGTCAATAAATTCTTGTGAAGACTCTTTATCATCATTATCTTCTGTTAGTTTAAGTAAATCTGCATACCATTTAAGTTTAGATGCAATTTCAAATTGCTCTTTTTCTTTTGAATAAACTTTTGATTCTTTATAAGCCCAGTGGGCTGCAATCCCATCTTCTGCAACCTTGTCCATTTCATGTGTTCTAATTTGTACTTCAAATAAGGTACCATCAGAGTGAAGAACAGTTGTATGTAAAGATTGATACATATTAGGCTTCGGGACTGCGATATAATCTTTAAATCGTTTTGGAATTGGCGTGAAATGCGCATGGATGATACCTAAAGATTGATAACAAGTTTCTACTTTATCAACAATAATTCTTACAGCTAGTAAGTCATAAATATCTTCAAATGCTCTGCCACCATTAACCATCTTTTTATAAATTGAGTAAATGTTTTTAATACGACCTTTAATGTCAAAATCTTTTAAACCAGATTCAACAAATAAGCTTTTAATGTAATCAATAACACCACTAATTGAACTTTCACGTTCATCTCTTTTAGCTTTAACTAAATTAGAAACTTTATAATACATCGCTGGGTCAACAAAACGAAGTGATCGATCTTCTAGTTCCGCTTTCCAACGGAAAAGACCTAATCGATGTGCGATTGGAGCATAAATATCTAGAGTTTCTTTAGCAATTCTTAATTGTTTTTCTGGTGCCATAGAATCAAGTGTTCTCATGTTGTGAATTCTATCGGCAATCTTAATTAAGACAACTCGAATGTCTTTAGCCATCGCTAAAATCATTTTTTGTTGGTTATCTGTTTGAACAATGTCCTGGAAAATAAGTTTATTTAACTTAGTTACTGCATCAACTAATGATGAAATATCTTTTCCAAATAAGCGTTCAAGGTCTTTTAATGTTAAATCAGTATCTTCTACAGTATCATGTAAAAGTGCGGCCACTAAAGTATTTGGACCCGCTTCAAGTTCTGCTAGAATTCTAGCAACTGCTACTGGATGTGTGATATATGGTTCACCACTTTTACGCATTTGTCCAAGATGTTTTTCTTTAGCTAGTTGGTACGCTCTAGTGATTAAGTTGATACTTTCTTCTTTCGTGATATAGTGAGCTATATCATGCATGAGTGCTTCATACAATGCATCGTTTTCCATACTAATCACACTCCTTTCTTTATATAATGTCAATTTCTAATAATTAATTAATGATAATATATCATATTTGTTTAATAATACTCTACCATTTAAATCATCAAGTTCGATTAAGAATGCTAATCCGACGACTTCGCCACCTAACTCTTCAACGAGTTTAATTGCTGCTTGCATAGTTCCACCAGTTGCAAGTAGGTCGTCAACGATAACAACTTTGTCACCTTTCTTGATGGCATCTTTATGCATGGATAAAGCATTGGATCCATATTCTAAATCATATGTTACAGTTACCGCTTCTCTTGGAAGTTTTCCTGGTTTTCTAACTGGTGCGAAACCAATACCTAAGTTTACTGCTACTGGACATCCGAAAATAAATCCACGTGCTTCAGGACCAACAATAACAGTTGCTCCTTTTTCTTTTGCATACTGTGTAAACTTATCGGCTGCATATTTATATGCTTCACCATCTAACATTAATGGTGTGATATCTCTAAATAAGATCCCTTCTTTTGGGAAATCTGGTACTGCTGCAATATATTTTTTAAGATCCATGATGTTACCTCTCTATGTGGAAAAAATAAGCCTGCTTCCGGCTTCCACTAAATATTTTATAATATTTACAAGTTATTTACAATGTTATTAGATGGTATAATAACCTTAGGATGTGATGATATGGAACCACTAGCTTCAAGAATGCGACCAAAAACATTGAAAGATGTTTATGGACAAGATCATCTTCTAGGTGAAGATGGTGTACTAACTCAAATGCTAGCTAAGAAAAAATGGTTGAGTTTTATTTTATACGGACCTCCTGGTACCGGTAAAACAACTATTGCACAATTATTTGCTAAAGAATCAAATCTTGATACTTTCTTTTTCAATGCATCAACTGACAATAAAGCAAGATTAAAAGATATTTTAGATATGACTGCTTATCACGATGTCTTAATAATTGTTGATGAAATTCATCGTATGAAAACAGATATTCAAGACTATCTACTGCCATTTCTTGAAAGTGGAAAAGCAATTATGATCGGATTAACCACATTAAATCCATATCAAAGTATAAATATTGCGATTCGTTCAAGATGTCACTTATATGAAATTAAATCATTGGAAGATAGTGATATTAGAAAGGCATTATTCAATGCACTTCCAATGATAGAATCAGATATCAAATTAAGTGAAGATGCAATTCTTACAATCATAAGGTTTTCAAATCATGAAATAAGATCTGCACTAAATCTATTAGAAAGTGCATCACTTGTTTTAAAAGATGGAGAAGTCTTAAGTTCAAATACAGTTAGACGTTTAGCTGGTAAACCTCAACTATCACTCGATAATGGTGAAGATCATTACTTCGAGATGTTAAGTGCACTTCAAAAATCAATTAGAGGTAGTGATGTTGATGCTTCCATACATTATTTAGCTCGATTAATTACATTAGGTGATTTAGAAGTCATCATCAGAAGATTATTAGTTATAGCCTATGAAGACATCGGTTTAGCGAATCCAACCATTCCACAAAAAGTATGGACAGCATGTCAAACAGCTAAAATGGTGGGGTTCCCTGAAGCTAGAATTCCACTTGCAAATGTAGTTATTGATATGGCAATCTCACCAAAATCAAACACTGCTTATTCTGCAGTCGATAAAGCTTTAGCCGACTTCCAAAATGGAGAAACTGGTGAAATTCCAAAACATGTTGATAATAAATATTTAAAGGTTCATCCTGAAGCATATCATTATCCTCATAATGACCCAAATGCATTAAATTCAGAAAAGTATTTACCTGAAAAAATATTAAAACGTAAATACTATGAACCAAAAGATGATAATCCATACGAAAAAGCATTAAAAGAACGTAAAAAACTAATTGATAAAATCAAAGGATACTAGGAGGTTATGATGATCCTTAAAGGTAAAAGAGTCTTAACTATTGTTTCAAATGATTATGATGACTTAGAGTTTCATTACCCATTAATCAGATTAAAAGAAGCTGGTGCAGAAGTTGTTGTTGCTGCACTTAAAAAAGGTGAAACATATAAAGGTAAATATGGTTTAAGTATTGTATCAGATGTTTCATTTATTGAAGTTGATATTACTAAGTTTGATGCTTTAGTAATCCCTGGTGGTTGGGCCCCTGACTTACTTCGTCGATTTGATGAGGTTAAAAACTTTGTTAGATACTTAGATAGTCATAAAAAGGTGATTGGTGCAATTTGTCATGCAGGTTGGGTTTTATCTTCTGCTGGCATTTTAAAAGGTGTAACCATGACATCAACTCCTGGTATTAAAGATGATATGATGTATGCTGGTGCAACTTGGGTTGACCAACCAGTTGTTAGATCAGGTCACATTATTACTGCAAGACGTCCACCAGATCTTCCAGAATATTTACCAGTTTTAATTGATGCAATTGCTAAACAATAATTTTTAATTGAATTAATTAGGCACTTCTTTTATAAGGGAGTGCTTTTATTTTAAAAAACAAAACAAAAATAAAACAGAGTAATCGGATTATTACCTTTAACTCTGTTCTTATTACAAAAATAGTTTATGATTGTTTTTCAGTAGATATTATAACAGGAATCATAATTGGACGACGTTTAGTTTCATCAAAAACAAATTTTGAAACTGCGTCTCTCACTTCTAACTTAAATTCGTTCCAGTTAATATATTTACCACCTAAGTGCTTATCAGCAACTTTATTAAATATTTGTTTACAATCCTCTAAAATTGAGTTTTCAGAAGCATCAAAGTAAACAAAACCTTTGGTTACAACTTCCACTTCACCTAAAATCTTTTTAGCTTTTGCATCAATATGTGCAATCACTAACATGACGCCATCGGCAGCTAAAAGTTCTCTATCTCTCATGACATAATCATTGACATCGCCAATAGCTGTACCATCAATTAATATATCACCAGTTTTAATTTCACCTTTTGATACGTATGCATCATCACCATTATTAAAGTTGACTGAATCACCATTATCTAACAAGAATACATGATCATCATCATAACCTAATTCATTAGCTAATTTTTTAACACCATATTGGTGACGATATTCACCAATTGTAGGAATAACGTATTTTGGTCTTAATAAATTAATCATCATTTTAATTTCTTCAGCAGTCGCATGAGCTGATGAAAGTAAACGTTTATCCATGACTTTAACTTGTGCTTCACTTCGATATAAAACATCTAATGTTCTAGCTGCCATTTTTTCAGTACCTGGAACAGGAGCAGTCATTAATAAAATTGTATCATTTTCGTTAATATGAATTAATCTATCTTGTTTCTTACACATTCTTTGTAGCATAAAGAATGGTTCATGACGATTACCAGTAACTAAACATACTAAGTTATTGGCATCATTTTTATTCTTTTCATCGATAAAACGCAGGTTAGTTAATGCATCTTCTGGAATATTTAAATACCCTTTTTCAATTGCGATATCAACAATTCGTTGAGCTCTTCTACCAATGATTGCAATCTTCTTATGATGTATTAATGAGATATCAATAATTCTTTGAATTTTTTGTAAGTCTGATGAGAAGAGTGAAACAATAATTCTTCCTTCAGCATTTGCATATACTGAATTAATCTTATGGGTTAATGTATCACCAATACCACCGTCTTGGACCAATGTAGACCCAAGGGATTCTGTTAATAATGCAATAACATTCTTTTGTGCAAGTTCATTAATTTTACTAAAATCTGTTTGATACTTAGGATCACCGTTTTGAACGAAAGTAAAATCAGATGTATAAACAATCACACCGTCAATTGTATGAATTGCAATACCAACTGATTCAGGAATTGAGTGGGTTGTTGAAAAGAATGTAATCTTGACGTTACCTGCTCTTATAATTGTATTTCTATCAATAGTATATAAAGTCAGTTTATCTAAATCAAAATTCTTTTCTTTTAATGAATCTTTAACAACATCCATTGTAAATGGTGTTGCATAAACTGGAACATTTAATTCGCCTAAAATATGAGGTAATGCACCAATATGGTCCTCATGGGCATGGGTTAAAAAGATCCCTTTAATACGATCTTTAATATTTGTTAACATTCTGAAGTTAGGAATAATCTCGTCGACTCCATAGAGTTCTTGGGTTGGATATTTTAGACCTGCATCTAAAATAAAATATTGTCTATCTACATCTAAGACATACATATTCTTCCCGTTCTCACCGAGTCCACCTAACGCGAAAAAGCGGATTTCACTCAAAAAACATCTTTCCTTTCTGAAACGGTTAATTGTTATTTACATTATAACATGTATTTAAAAACATGGTGAAGTTAGAGACTTATAAATTCTATTTAAGGTATTGGTTCCATATTTTTGATATAAATATTGTATGATAAGTTAATCTAGTGTGAAAATATATTTTTAAGCATTCAAGTAATTTCAATAAAAATCATTTTACATTATAATGTATTTATGCGAGGGTTAATGTTATGAACTATCCTAATAAGAAAAAACAAGTCGAAAAAGTTAATAACTATGCAAATTTAGGCATGACATTAGAATCTGATATTGAAGTTACCAATCAATACTATCTAACCCACAATATTGCAGTTATTCATAAGAAACCAACTCCGATTCAAGTCGTAAATGTTTCATACCCTGCAAGAAATAAAGCTAAAATCACCGAAGCTTATTATAGAACACCTTCTACTACTGACTTTAATGGACTTTATAAGGGAAAATATATTGACTTTGATGCTAAAGAAACAAACTCTAAAACATCATTTCCATTTGCTAATATCCATGAACATCAAATTCAACACTTAAAGGATGTTTTAGATCATGGTGGTATTGCTTTCTTAATTGTTGGTTGGAAAGTATACAATGAATACTATTTACTTCCATTTACAGACTTACTTCCATTATGGGAAGAGAGTCTAAAGGGTGGTAGAAAATCACTACCTTACAGTTTCTTTAAAGAAAAAGGGATAAGAATCCCTTTCTCATATCAACCTAGATTAGATTATTTAAAAGCAGTTGATCAATTACTTTAATGATTGAGTTAGTAAGATCAACTGTTTTTTTATGCCCAATGCAGCGATAAAACTAATAATTGAGCTTGAAAATACATAAGGTAGATTATATATAAAGAATGAATAAATCCACATATTCATACCCTCTGGTGTATATTCTGCCCAAAATAATACGCCGGCAAAACCATGACATAACCATCTTAATAAGAATGCCAGCATGAATGTTAAAAATAAATACTTAACATCTTTTAAGGCTTTATCTTTAAATACTGCACCACTTAAACCTACTAGAGCAAATGGAATTAAATAATCAAGGAAAATACTACCCCAGTGAATAAAATATCCATCTACCATCCATGAAACTGTACCATACACTAAACCACCTAAGATTCCATACTTATAACCAAGTAGGATACCAATAATCACTAATGGTAGTGTATAAATACCAAATACTGATCCACCATTTGGAAACTCAAGATTGAGACCCGGTGTCAGTTTAACAAGTAATCCAAAAACTATTGCTAATGCAGCTAGTATGGATGTTAAGACAAGTCTACGTAAGACTTTAGTCATTTCTTCTTCCTCCTTAAGAATAAAAAAATTCTTCGGGATACCAAAGAAAGTTATTTTTTCAAGATAACTTTTCCTACGCTGGTATAACCCAGATCAGGTACACGGGTCGATGTAGAATTCCATCCTCTCAGTCAATCCAATTGACTCCCCGAAGTGATCATAAGTATTGTAGCATATAAAATAAAACTGACAAAATCTTATGCTCGATTTATTCGAAAATAATTAAAAATAATTTTTTGTAATTTTATTGACAATGAGGATAATTGATAATATAATGTTGGTATAAGAGGTGATAAATATGAGTATTACATGGTTTAATGGTGAACCGAAAGAAATCGTAGTCACATTAACTCCTATTCATCTAACAATCAATAAACCTGGAACTCAGTTTTTCGAAACAGCAAACCAAGTTATGTTAGGTTATGATGAAAAAAATCAATTACTTTTCATTAAGCCACTTTCAAAGAATGAAGTATTGCGTGGAGATATTCCAGAACACACAAGGTATAATATTAGTATCAACACATCCTATGGTCGTATAACGAACAAAGCTTTTATTACTAAAATCTCAAGTTTATTCAATTTAGAACTCACTGATAAAGGATCAAAATTTAGAGGCCAATGGATTAGTGGACAAAATATGTTAGAAGTTTCATTAAAGGAGGTCTTGTAGCCCTATGTCAGATGTAATGATTTGGTTCTGGTTAGGTGTTTTCATATTCGCAGTAGGTATTGAGTTTGCAACGACAGAATTTGTAAGTGTCTGGTTTGCAATATCTGCCATACCGACATTAATTATTTCAATTTTCTATCCTACGATGATCTGGTTACAAATTATTGTATTCTTCAGTATAGGTTTCATCTTAATGGGATTCACTAGACCAGTATTGGTTAAGTACTTCCGTCGTAATGTTGTTGATACAAACGTTGATTCATTTATTGGTAAAGTTGCAATTGTTGTTAAAGAAATTACTGAAATAGAAAATGGTAGTGTTAAATTTCAAAGTGATATTTGGACAGCAATGTCAAGTGAACACATTGAAGTTGGTGAACAAGTAAGAATATTAGCTATTGAAGGTAACAAATTAATTGTTACAAAATTAAATTAAAAAGGAGATTATAAAATGAGTGGAATAGATGTTTTCTTAGTAGTATTTATCGTAGTACTTGTTATAATTGCTTTAATTTTTATTTCTGGTTTCAGAATTGTAAATCAGACTAAAAAGTATATTATTGAACGTTTTGGAGCTTATCATACTACATGGGGTGTTGGTATTCACTGGTTATTCCCATTCGTAGATAAAGTTGTTGCGATTGTTAACCTAAAGGAATTGGTTAAAGATTTTGATCCACAAGCTGTTATTACTAAAGATAATGTAACAATGCAAATTGACACCATTGTCTTCTATCAAGTAACTGACCCTAAGCTTTATGCTTATGGAGTTGAAAATCCGGTTTCAGCAATCGAATTCTTAACTGCTACTACGCTTCGTAATATCATTGGGGACTTAGATTTAGATGCAACATTAACATCACGCGATATTATTAATACTAAAATGCGTGATATTCTAGATGAGGCAACAGATAAATGGGGTATTAAAGTTAACCGTGTTGAAGTTAAAAATATTATGCCTCCAAAAGAAATCCGTGAATCAATGGAAAAACAAATGCGTGCAGAACGTGAACGTCGTCAAACAATTTTAATTGCTGAAGGGGAAAAACGTGCGAAGATCTTAGAAGCTGAAGGTATTTCAGAGTCAACAATTCTTAGAGCTGAAGCCGAAAAACGTCAAGTAATCTTACAAGCAGAAGCTGAAGCTGAGCAAATTGAAAAATTAAAACGTGCTGAAGCATTAGGGATTAAATTAATCAAAGATGCTGGTGCTGATGAAGCAGTTTTAAAGATTAAAGCTTATGAATCTTTAGCTAAACTAGCCGAAGGACAATCAACTAAGATTGTTGTACCTTCAAACTTAGCTGAACTTGCAGGGGTTGTAACTGCATTATCAGAAACAGTTCAAACGCCAACCAAAAAAACTAAAAAAGAATCTGCTGAATAACAAAATTAGGTTATGAGAAATCATAACCTTTTATTTTAGGTATTTAAAAAAAAGGACTATTTCTAGCCCTAATATAAAATCTCTTTTACTTTATCATTTGTTAAAGATGTAAGAATTGATTTAACTAATTTAATGGTATTTTCAATATCTGTTAAATCAGTAACTTGATTATTTGAACCACTATATCTTACAGGGATTCCAATTGTAATACTCGCAGCTCCACTTTTTGCTAGTGCGACTTGTGAAGCATCTGTTGATTCATTTTGAATGAATGTTTCTTGGTATGGTATATTATTAGATCTAGCAATATCAAGAATATAATTTCTAAAACCATGATGAGCAATTAACCCTGCATCATAGAATACAATTTGAGGTCCCATACCTAATTGATTACCAGTTTTATCAAGTCCTGGTACATCACTTGCAGTTAGTGCTTCAATATTGATACCTAAATCTGGTTCTACCATGTAGGCAGTTGTTTTACTTCCTTTCAATCCAACTTCACCTTGTGTTGTGAATGCAAATGATGCTTCAACATGCGTTTTATTTTTTTTCTTTAATAATTCTAATAAAACAAGTACAGCAACTCTATTATCTAATGCCTTACCAGTAACCAAAGAACCATTTAACTTTTCAAGAGGTTGGTATAAAGTAATCATATCACCAACTGAAATACCAGCTTCAATTGCTTCTTTTGCTGATTTAAATCCTAAATCAATGTATAAAGATTTAAGATCTGTTGCTGCATAATTTGATGCTTGTAAGACACCAATAAATTTACTTTTCTTTGAAGTTACTAATATTTTTTGATTGATTAGAGTTACCACATTAAGTTTTCCTACAGTTTGAAACTTAATAAAGCCATCTGCTGTAATTTGGTTAACCATCATACCAACTTCATCGATATGTGCAGTTAATAAGACTTTAGCACCACTACCTTTTGTATAAACGAGTGATCCTAAGAAGTCTTTTTTAGCTTCTTCTTTTAATTCATTTTGAATATAAGTTGACACTTCTTTTTCATTAGATGTTATACCGTTTAATTCACTTAAGGTTTTTAAACTGTTAAAAAGTTCACTCATTTGTTGATTCTTCACTTTCTTTGATTTCTTTTTCTTTAACTTGTTTAGTTACTTTAGGTAACTTTAAAGCTTTTAATCCTGAGAGTACTGCAATTAGTAAGAATAATCCAACAACAACTAATTTAATGATTAATTCAACTTGAATTGATTTACTATCAAGAATTAAACCACCAAACGCAATTAACAATAGGTAACCAATTAATTTCCATGACTTAATGTTAGTTTCTTTTTTGGTTTCAAATAATAAGACAACAATCCCATGAAAAACAATTAAACTTCCTAACCAAATATTTGGTGCAATATTATATGAAGATAATGAATCTACAAATTCTGGCAGTATGAATCCATAAAGTGAAATCACAATTATAAGAATAAATTCTGCTAATTTTAAGTACTTTAAATTCTTCTCATTCTTCTTAAAATCTTTGAATATATACCATGCACCACCGACAAGTAAGAGTAAGCCAGTGATTAATTTATCAAAATTTAAATCAAATAAATCTTGGGTAAGTGGCGTTGCAAATAAAATTCCTAATGCTAACATTAATCCTGAAAACACAAATAGCAAAATTGATTTAGTTGAAAATACTTGTTTATCTGTCATTTTTTTATACCTCGCTTTGATTATAGCAAAAAAGCAATAAAAAAGCCTAAGAAGCTGTGAGAATCTGGTAAGTTAAGGTGGGTATTTCCTTGTCCATACATCGGGATTCCAATGAATTGGCATTCAACTCCAGTATGGTTCAAATTCCCTTAAAAATCAATTTGGGTTCCACGGGTGCTTCCTAGGTATCTTTAATTTACATCTATTCTATTTTTTTGTCAATGAAAACAGCTTTCATTTCAATTTATTTATTAATAAATTGGTTAAATCTTTGGATAAATCTTCACGCTCTAAAGCAAAATCTATAATAGCTTCAATATAACCAATTTTTGATCCAATATCGTAGCGTTTGCCTTCCATATCCATTGAATAAACCTTCTCAAAATCGATTAATCTAAGTATTGAATCCGTCAATTGAATCTCACCACCAGCACCTCTAGTTTGGTTTTTTAGTAATTCAAAAATTTTAGGTGTTAAAACATAACGACCTGAAATAGCAGAATTGGATGGTGCTTTACCTTGTGGTTTTTCAACAACACCTTTTAATTCAACAATTGGTTTTGATGCATTATCTGATGGAATACAAATACCATATAATTTGGTATCACTATCTGGAACTTCTAATGTGCCTAAGATCGTTGATTTTTTCTCATTAAATGCATTAATTAATTGTTTAAGTGCCGGTTCTTTCTTAGACACATAAACATCATCACCTAATAATACAGCAAATGGTTCATGACCAACAAAACTTTCAGCTTGTAAAACTGCGTGACCTAAACCTAATTGTTCTTCTTGAATGGTATAAAATATTTTTGCCCCCATTGAAGTTGTTTTAATTAGATTTAAATCTGACATTTTATTTTTTTCAATTAAGAATTTTTCTAAATCAGCATTTTTTTCAAAATATGAAGAAATAGCTCCTTTATTTGTTGAAATAATAATTAAGATTTCTTCAATACCTGATTTCACTGCTTCTTCAACAATGTACGATAATGCTGGTTTGTCAATAATTGGTAACATTTCTTTTGGTACTGCTTTAGTAATTGGTAAGAATCTAGTACCCCAACCTGCAGCTGGAATCACAGCTTTTTTAATCATATTTGTTGCCCCCTTCATAATAGACAAGAATTCTGACATAAGTCGCGCGATAAATCATAGCGTTAAGTAATACATCTCTAACTTTTTGTTCGATTGCAAACTTAGAATTTGTAGATCGAACCGATACTCTTGCAGCAAAATAATCTTCATCATCTAAATCTTCTAAACGCTGAACATAGTAAAGTTTAGATAAAGCTTGGATATCTTCTAAACTCTTGAATGAGAAGATAATTGAAATAATGATTTCTTTATTTTCTAAATCAATTTCATTTAATAATTCAGTTAATGCTAATGCTCTTGCGACAATATACTCATTTTTATGGAAAAATGTTGATTCATAAATTTGTTTATTTTTATCATAAACAATTTGGCTATAAACCTTAGTGTGGAATAATGATTCTAAGATTACTTTGAACTTTTCTGCACGTTTAGCGTGTTTATGATAAAACTCTGTGTATACCATGATGTTTGTTCCATCATACGTATATGCAGTAATCATAAAGTGTTTTCGGTTTGAATAAAATAGAATTTCATGTAAATTCTTTTCAAACGTTTCAACGGATGCTTTAAACTTATACATACCAACTAAGTTGTATGTTTCATTATAGACAAATGGTTCGTAAAACTCATTTGCATAGACAAAACGATTATCTGTTGAGTCATAATATTTATAAGCACGATATGCGACTCTATTTAGTGATGCAAACTTTTCATATACGATATCAAAGGCACCAAGTAGTGCGAAAACTGCTGTAAAAATGATCTTTAATGTGAATGAAATTTGTGCAATCCACAAGACAAAAATCATTGGAATAAATAGGAACATTATCCCTGTCCTAAACATGGCTGTGAAGCCCTTTTTATATAAAATGAAGGTGAGCATAAATAAGGATACTACACCATAGAATGTAAACATTTGAACGAGATTATAGTTTAGTAAATCAATGTAGATATTTTTAAGTTCATTAATAAATAAGAATATTGCTGCAAAAAGCATACCAAGCGTTGTGAGTTGTCTAATTCTTAAGTACCAAACCTTTGTATAAAGCTTCTTAGTTTGGGGCAATCTAACATAGTTTTTCATCTCTTGACGATAGCCATAAAACGGCCAATAACTACCGCGGATTGAAATTCTTAGTGGTGACGTATCATCATCTTTTAAAATCTTTTCTAAGTAAGTTTCAAAATTAGCAAGCGGGTTCAAGATAATTGTTAATGTACCAATAGCTATGATTGCGTGTTGGTAATCTGGAAGTAAAATCAAAAGTGCAACAATAACCACTGAATAGATAGACATGACAGTTAATTTAGCTAATCCTGAGAATAAATACACCATAGCAAGTACTAAAGTGATAACAGCAAAAACACTGTATATAATTGAGTGAGATGGATCCATTAACGGAATAACTACAGTAAATGATATAAGTAAAATTGCAGTTATGATTAAACTAATGAGTAATCTTTTTTTCATGCTTTGCCCTATGCTTATTAAGTAATAAAACTTAATAACATTATAGCACAAAATAGCACAAAAAAAGTGGTTTATCGACCACTTTTGATTTGTTGTAAGTATGGTTAATTACTTAGCTAAATTTTCTAAAGCCGCAACTAATTCAGCTTTCTTTAAACTTGAAAAGCCTTCTACGCCTTTTTCTTTAGCGATTTCTCTTAATTCTGCTACTTTTAAGTCAGCATAATTAACTGCTGGAGCAGCTTCAACTTTAACTTCAACTTTAGCTTCAGCTTTTACAGCTTTTGGAGCAGCTTTAACTTCTGCTTTTTTAGCATATTTAGCTGGGTTTGCAATTGCATCTTTTGCTAATTCAACATATGAAGTGAATACAGCTGGTTCAGTGATTGCTAAATCAGCTAATACTTTTCTGTTTAAAGCAACATTTGCTAATGATAAACCGTGAATTAATTTAGAATACTTGAAACCGTTTTGTACTGCAGCTGCATTGATACGAGCGATCCATAATCTTCTAAAGTTTCTCTTAGTTTGACGACGGTCGCGGAATGCAAACATTAATGAGTGCATTACTTGTTCGTGAGCTGTACGGTATAAAGCATGTTTTGAACCAAAATAACCTTTAGCTAACTTTAAAATCTTTTTTCTTCTTCTACGTGTTTGTGGGCCACCTTTTACTCTTGCCATGGTGTCATCCTCCTTACTTCATATTAGCGATTAAACGTTTAATTCTCTTTGCATCTGTTGCATGAACTGACGTTTCACCCGCTAATTGTCTATTTTGTTTTGTTGTTTTTGATGCTGCTAAGTGGTTTGAATATGCTTTATGACGCATTAATTTACCTGTACCAGTAACTTTGATGCGTTTCTTTAAACCACTGTGTGTCTTTTGTTTTGGCATGTTGTTAACCTCTTTCTTAATTTTTGCTTGGTGCGACAACACCGATTAATGTGTTGCCTTCTAATTTTGGTTGAGCTTCGATGACTACATTATTTAAAGATTGGATAAACTTTTGAACTTGTTGCATACCTAAATCTGAGTGAGTAATCATACGACCTCTAAAACGAAGTGTTACCTTCACTTTATCACCAGAATCAATGAACTTTTGTGCGCTCTTTAATTTGGTGTCGAAATCATGTTTATCAATTGTTGGAGATAGTTTGATTTCTTTAATCTTTACGATGTGTTGATTCTTACGCATTTCTTTTAGTTTCTTTTGTTGATCGTAACGATATTTTGAGTAATCCATAAGTTTCGCAACCATTGGTTTTGAATCTGGAGACACAACGAAAATATCTATCCCACGATCATTTGCAATTGCTAAAGCTTGATTGCGATCGAATGTACCTAACTTCGTACCTTGTTCATCAATAACTAAGTATTGACCATTTGGAATGAATTCGTTAACGAGTTCATTATTGTTATTAGTAGGTTTAGTAAAACCTGCTCTTTGTGGTTTTATATTTAACCACTCCTTTCAATTATTTTGGTAAGTGTTAAATAAAAATAGCGAGTATTGTAGAATACCCGCTAAGCACTAATATCAAAAGTATTGAAAAATTATGCTGTGCTATTTACCCAAGGATGGACCATCAGGTGAGAGGGTATCTCTTCTTTTCACAATTACCATAGTGATTATATATGATGTTATATACTTTGTCAACAAAAAGCATACACTTATTATAAATAAACTACAAATTTCGATTTATCACACAATTTATGAAAACTGACTCATAAATAATTGATAATACTGACCTTCTTTGGCCATTAACTCATCATGAGTTCCTTGTTCAACAATATTGCCTTGACTCATTAATAGAATCAAATCTCCATGACGAATTGTAGATAATCTATGTGCAATTACAAAACAAGTTTTACCTGTCATTAATTCTTTCATAGCACTTTGGATGTTAATTTCGGTATAGGTATCTACATTAGAAGTTGCTTCATCTAAGATTAATATTTGTGATTTTGAAAGAATAGCTCTGGCAATGACAATTAATTGTTTTTGACCTTTGGATATATTAATGCCATCATCAGAAAGAATAGTTTCATAACCTTCTGGAAGATGTGAGATATAGTGATGAATTCTTGCTTTTTTAGCAGCTTCAATCACTTCTTCTAGTGAAACATCACCATTACCATACTTGATATTCTCATATACAGTTCCTTTAAAAATCCAAGTATCTTGTAGCACCATTGAAAATGCTTTTCGGTAATAACTTCTTTGATAATCAGTAATTGGTACACCATCGAGCAAGATTTCTCCAGAATTAATTTCATAATATCGCATGAGTAAATTAACTAAAGTTGTTTTACCTGCTCCTGTTTCACCTACTATTGCAACCGTCTGACCAGGTGCTGCTTTAAATGAAACATCTTTTAAAATCATTTGATCAGGATTATATCCGAAGTTAACATGCTTAAATTCTATTAATCCTTGATTAATGCCTGTTGTAAGTGCATCGTCAATATCTTTCTTTTCATCATCTTGGTCAAGGACATAAAAGATACGTTCAGCTGCAGCGAGTGCAGATTGAATATCAGCAACCAAGTTACTTAATTGATTAATTGGACCTGAAAAACGTTTTGAATACAACATAAAACTTGAAAGATCACCAATTGCGATTTTGCTTAATACTACTAGTATCGAACCAGCAGTTGCAACTAATGCTGTACCAAAGTTATTAATAAAGTTAACGGAAGGACCCGTCATTGTTGAATAATATCCCGCTTCATAGCTCTTATTTTGAGCATCCTTATTATGGGCTTCAAATTTTTGATAAATATTTTCTTCTTGTACATAAGATTGGATGGTTTTTTGTGCAGAAATCATTTCTTCTGCAAAACCATTCATCATACCAAGTTGTGTGTTTCTTGCTCTTAATTTCTTCTTAATAATTTTTGATAATGCTGTTGTAATAAAGAATGATAAAGGAATTGTAATAAAGTAGATGAGCAGTAATAATGGAGAAACAATAATCATCATTACAAATGAGACGACTAAAGTGATTGCTGAGGTAATTAAATTGAGTACATCAGCCGATAACGATGTAGAAATTGTGTCAATATCATAACTCATACGAGAGATAATATCACCAGTTTGATTGGTGTCAAAATATTTAACAGAAACTTTAGTCATCTTATTAAATAAGTCTGTTCTCAATTTATAGACAACACTTTGTGCCATCTTAACTAAGGCAATTGATAAAAAATAATTCATTAAAGCAGATGTTAAATAAAATGAAATCATCAATGTTGCTAGAGTGAAAATATTTGAAAAATCAATTGCAGTATGTGTTTCTGTGAGTGTCATTTCATTAATCATTAAACCGGTTAAATATGGTCCAATTAATGAAAGAGCATTAGCCACAATCGTTAAGACAATACCAATAACTAATCTGAATTTATAGTAAGATAGGTAATACCATAAACGTCTAATAGTTGCTTTTTTATTCTTTGCAACTTGAGAACCATCATTTCTTGAGCGCATGCCACGACCTTGATTCATGCTCATAAGGCATCTTCTCCTAACTGATGGCGAACAAGTGTTCTATAATGTTCGTTTTCTTGCTTTAAGGTATGATGTTTACCCTTTGCAACTATTTTTCCATCTTCCACTAAAACTATTAGATCGGCATCTTTAATTGATGCAATTCTTTGAGCCACAATAATCTTTGTCGTATCATTTAGATTCTTTTTGATTGCACTTCTTAAATTTTTATCTGTTTTATAATCAAGTGCGCTAGATGCATCATCTAAAATTAAAATTTTAGGTTTAGCTGCAACTGCTCTTGCAATTAATACTCTTTGACGTTGGCCACCTGAAATATTGGTTCCTCGTTGAGCAACTTTATAATTAAAACGGTCTGGCATAGAATCAATAAATTTAGCCTGTGCAATATCTTTTGCCCACTCAATACCATCATCATCAATACCTCTTGAGAAAGAAATATTTTCAGCAATCGTATCAGAAAAAACTAAATCATTTTGTAAGACTAATCCAATATGACGACGAAGATCATTTTTTTTAAGATTTCTAATATCTTCACCATAAAGTTTAATTGATCCTTTTTGTGGATCATAAAATCTCATCAATAAATTAATTATTGTTGTTTTACCAGATCCAGTTGAACCAATAATACCTAATGTTTCACCTTGATTTATTTTAAAGTCGATATCTTCTAAGTGATCTTCTCTACCGTGATATGAGAAAGTCACGTGATCAAATGATATATGAGGACCTTCTTTAATTTCAATATCTTTCGTGCCATCTAACATTTCATTTTTCATATTTAAAACTTCTAAAATACGTTCAGCAGATGCAGATGCTTTTGAAATTTGAATAAAGATTCTTGTAATTGAAGTCATTGCATTTAGGATTAATGTAAAGTAAGTAATTAATGCTAAAATTTGTCCTACCTTAGTTTCACCACTTGAAATTCTAAATGCACCAAATACTAAGACAGCCACTAATCCAACATTCATTAAAATATCAATTAATGGTCTAATCTTGTTCATAGTGATAACTGCTTTGACTTCTTTTTTAACTGTCTTTACATTTTCATCACTAAATCGTTTACTTTCATGGGCTGTCATTGATAATGCACGAATAACGCGAACACCTGTGATGTTCTCTCTTAAAGTTCTAATTAAATGATCAACTTGAACTTGAATATCAGCATATAGTGGTTGACCCTTTTTTGTGTAAAACCAAACAATAACTACAATAAAAGGTAATAAAGCTACCATAATAAGCGTGAGTGGGATATCCATAAAGAGCGACATGATAATACCACCAATTAAAAGTAATGGTGCCCTAATACCTAATCTTTGAAGCGAACCAATCATGGAATATAAGTTATAAGTATCTGTGGTAATTCTTGAAATGAGTGACGTTGTCGTCAATTGATCAACTTGAGATGCAGTTAAATGTTCAATCTTATAAAAGAGTTCACTTCTAACATCAGCAACTGCTTGACTTGCAACTTTTTCTGCACTTCTATTGGCTAGAATATTAAACCACCAACCAAGGAGAGCAATACCTAACATCAATAATCCAATATAGTAAATCATGGCATGATCAGAAGGTGTGACATAAGCTAACACCTCATCAATCATATATGCCAATAAAAAAGGTAACAGTAAATCTGCTACAGTTCCTAGTGCTTTAATAAATAATGAGAAAATAACTTGATATAGGTATTTCCCCATTTTTTGAAAGATGAATATCATATAAATTAACCTCTATATGATATTTTATCATATTATGAAAGGTGCTCAGTATATTTTTGATATATTCCAGAAGCTAATAATTGATAATTTGTAACATACTCAAATTGTGGAATATATGTTATACCTTCTGCTGTTTCAATCTTAACATATGTATTTAATAAGACAAATTGATCATCTGGTATTTCAATCACTAAACTATCAGTTGAGTAAACGAAATCTACCTCATTTGGACCTATATAAACATGATAAACCATTTCAAACCCAACCATGCCGATGTAAATTTTATCAAGTCTAGGTTTATCTGATACTTTAGAGGCCTCATAACTAAACCAAGGGAAATATTTATTATTATCTAAATGATAATCTAAATATAACTCCCCTAAATAAAGTTGATATGTTTCGTTATTTGTCGTAAGTTTTATATTAAAATTCTGAACATATAATCCACCTTCAATATGTGGTAATTTAAATTTAACTCGATAACCATAATAAAGCTTTCCATCAAGTACTTCATTATAATCTTTTACAATTCTAAAGTCTTCAATTGGAAATTTAAAAGTTAAATCATTATTTTGCATATAACCAGTTGTTTCATGATTTACGAGCATAAAATCTTCTTGATCAGTAAAGTAGAAAAAATACCCATAGTCTCCACCTCGTGTTTCATAATAATGTGATTGGGTAATCACTAAGATTTCAGCAGGTTTATTTTCATCTTCTTCCGCTTTATTTATGTAGTTTATATAAATATAAATACCAATGACAATTATGACTAAAAACAATATACTAGATTCCAATATATTTTTCATATTGGTAATACCTCAACTTTATGATAATAAGAAGTGATGACAAAGATTTCAAATCCACCTTTATTAATTTCATGCCAAAAGAAATACTCTTTAGCAACACCATTTGTAATTAAACCTTCACCTGCGATAAATGCAATTAATTGAGTTCCAGGTTCAACTGACACCTCAACATTAAGTGCTTCGGTTGATTCAATCAAATGTTCTTTCTTATATTCATAATTTAGATTTGATTCTAATTTACCGCTAAAAACTTTACCTTTCCCAGTGCCTTCTGTTTTAATACCACCAGATGTTTTAAGTGTATAACCATCTACTTCTTTTTTGGTAGCTTTATATGATAGTTTAATTGGAGACTTCCCGTTATTGTAATAATGAACTAGTGTCTCTGCAACAAACTTTATCTTTTGGTCTTCAAAAGCTGTATAACTGCTCCATTCAAACATCTTTCTATCGACCTTACTGTAAAATAATTCATAATCTTTATCATCATATTCACTTAAATATTTTACAAATCCAACTTTAGTTGTATCTTCAAAATTAAGATATGCAAAACTACTTGGTGTAAATAAAATGTATAAGAGTATGAAACTTGATATGGTTAATATTTTTCTCATTTTTTTCCTCCTACCCTATAGTAGAAAGAATGATTCTTTTTTTCTTTTATAAAGTAGACAAAAAAAGAACTTAACCTTTTTTGTTAAGTTCTTCGTTCTAAAATTTATTTTACTTTTGCTAAATAACTTTCAATTTCATCAATTTCTTTGATAATGTCAGCAGATAAATTGATGCATCCATTTTCAGTCAGTAAGATATTATCTTCAATTCTAACACCAATACCATCCTCTGCTGAGTATAGTCCTGGTTCGACAGTTATGACTTGTCCAACTTTAAATGGTTTTTGTGGGTCAGTAACATCGTGGATATCAAGACCTAAGGCATGTCCTAATGAATGATAATATACTTTGCCAAGTTCAGACTTATTTTTGATTAATCCAATCTTAATAGCTTCTTTGGCAAGTAAGTCTTTACCTAACTCATTGTATTCAAATTGTGTCATACCCGCTTTAGCAACTCTAATAACTTCTTTATTAACATTTAAGACTGCTTGATAGATTTCTCTTTGGCGCTTACTAAATTTACCACTTGCAGGATAACATCTAGTAATATCTGATGAGTAGTAATTTTTTCTAGCACCTAAGTCAAATAAAACAAGATCATCTTTGCCGACTGGCATGTTATTCTTCACATAGTGAAGGATTGTTGCATTCTTACCTGATGCAATAATTGAATCAAAACCTGGTTTTGAATCATTCATGTTTAATGCATAGTTAAATTCTGCTTCTAATTCATATTCATTTTTAACTTTCATGACATTATCTAATAATCTCTTATGTGCAATGACTGAAACACCAATCGCATTTTTAATTGCTTCAACTTCAAAGTTATCTTTAGAACCTCTTAAGTCAGTTAAAATTGGATGTGAGTTTAATACTTGAATATGTGGATATTTAAGTTTAAAAGCATTCGCTTCTTTTTCGCCCATTAATGGATCATCTTCAAAAGATAAACGTTCGATATCAAAGTAGACAGATTCTAATGTTCCATATAATGCTTTTCTTGTTGGTTGGAATAAAGTTCCAATGAATGAGTTAAGGGTTGCGATATCTCTAACATTTTCTACTGGTAATTCTGCAATTTGTGCGGCTTTTTCAAATGAAAGTGATTCACCTACCCATAAAGCTTCAACTGGATCGATTGCTTTAATAAATAGATATGCGTCTTGTTGTTTTTCTGATTTAGCTAAAATTAAGACTGAATTTTCTTGGTCAATACTAGATAGGTACCAAAAGTTCTTATTAACTGTGAATGCATAATAAGCATCATTTGATAAATGTGGTGCACGGCCAGAATAGAAAATTGAGATACTTTGTGATTTAGCTTGTTTGAAGTAATTGGATCTTCTCTCTTGTAACATGTTAATTCTCCTTATATTTTTTCTATGATTTGGTTCACTTCATCAAGTAAAGTGTTAAGTTTGTTTTGTGCATCTAATTTAGATTCACTTCTGACTGAGAAATAAATCTTAAGTTTTGGTTCTGTACCGGATGGTCTAAAGATAATATAACCATCTTTATTTTGATATTTTAATACATCAGATGGTGGTAATATCACATTATGCGGATTTACATAACCATCTTTATAATCAATAGAATTCTCTACTTTGAATGACGGTATATTTAAGCCATTTTTTCTAAAGTATGTAAGGATTGCATTAATGCGTTTTGCACCTTCAATACCTTTTAATGAAATATTCTTTGTGTATTCAATATAGTATCCAAATTTTTGATAGATTTGGTCTAAATAATCGATTAAAGTTAAACCGCGTGTTTTTAAAACATTAACGATTTCTGCTAACATGAAGACTGCTTGAACAGCATCCTTATCACGTACGAAGTCTTTAATTAGTGAACCATAAGATTCTTCAGCACCGAATAAATATTTTGATTTACCTTCGATTAGTGATGCTTGTTCACCGATGAACTTAAAGCCTGTTAAGGTTTCACCAACTTTTTGGTTGAAACTATATGCGATTTTTTTAATTAAGTCTGTGGTAACAACTGTAGTGTAAACAAAACCTTCTTCATAAGGTCGTTCACTTAATAAATAATAAAGCACTAAGGATGCTGTTTGGTTACCATTTAAGATATGATATACACCATCTTTTTTAACCGCAACACCTAATCTATCCGCATCTGGATCTGTCACAAAGATTGCATCTGCATCGACCTCTTCAGCTAGATTTAAGGATAGTTTATATGCTTTATCTTCTTCAGGATTTGAACTTTCGGCATTTGAAAATGCCGGGTCTGGAATCATCTGTTCGTTAACTGGATAAACTTCATACCCAACTTCTTTTAAAAGTTTTGGTACAACTTGACTTCCAGTTCCATGCAGTGGTGAATAAACAATTTTAATATTTTTTATTGTATTGTGAACAGTAATTGATTTAACTTCTTGAAGATAGATTTCATCAAATGACGCATCTATATATTGGATTAAATCATTATCAATCGTTGGAATGCCAAACGGAGAAAATACTGTATTAATTTTTGAAGTGACATGATCTGCTTGTTCTGGTGTTAATTGTGCACCGGTTTCATTATAAACTTTATAACCATTATATTCTTTGGGGTTATGAGACGCAGTTAACATGATACCAGCAGATGCCTTAAAATATCTAACTGCAAATGACAGCATTGGTGTTGGTCTTAATGATTTAAAAAGAAATGATTTAATGCCACATGCTGCAAGTACCATAGCAGCTTCCTTAGCATATTCTTTTGAACCAAAACGGTTGTCATATGCAATAGCTACGCCATTAAGCTTATTTTCTTGAAGTAAATATTTAGCTAAACCTAGGGTTGCTTTTCTAATAGTATATTGATTTACACGGTTAGTACCTAAACCAAGAATACCTCTAATACCACCAGTTCCAAACGAGATATCTTGATAAAAAGATTCTTCGATTTCTTTTGGATCCATGTTTTTTAGAGTTTCACGTTCTTGATTAGTTAAACTAGGTTCATTTAACCATGTTTGATAAACGTCTAGATATTGCATAATTTCACCTCAAATTTTTAGTAAAAATAACCATAAGGTTATTTATTTTTATTATAAATATTTAATAATCCTTTTAAAACTAGTCTAGAATCTCTGACTAAATCAAGTCTAATATGTTCTTGAAGCAATCTAGATAATCCACCAGTTAAGATAATTTTGAAAGGTTCTTTGACTTCTTCTCTAATACGACCTACCATACCTTCAATCATGGTTGCTGTACCGTAAATAATTCCAGATTGAATACATGAAATTGTATTTGTTCCAAGAACCTTATTCGGAGCTTTAATTTCAACTTCATGAAGTAGTGCAGTATTTCCTGCCAATGATTTAATTTGAATACCAATTCCCGGAGAAATGACAACTCCTTGAATGGTTCTGTTTTTAACATAAATGAATTTGTTAGCAGTACCTAAATCAATGATTAGAGTTGCATCATTATTCTCAATACCTGCAGCATCAGCAATTAAATCTGCACCAACTTCTTTTGGGTTATCAGTTTTAATTAAAACACCAGTTTTAGTTCCTGGTTGAATAATCACTGGTTGCAAATTAAAATACTTCTCAGCAATTTTAACTAACGAAATGGTAACTTGAGGCACAACAGAACCAATAACAATTCCAGTAATATCTATATGTTCGATGAATGGTTTAATTCGAATAAAATATTCATCTGGTGTCGAATTAACATCTGTCATCATTCTGAAAGTTGAAATAATTTGTTCCCCATCAGAAATTCCAGTATATAAATTTGTGTTCCCTACATCAAAAAGTAAGATCATAATTATTACCTCAACTTATATTTTACCTTGTTTTTTCCATTTTATATAAAATGGATTACTTTTTCTTTCATTTCTGATCGTTGAAGATTCATCATGACCAGGATAAATTTTTGTATCACTTGGTAATTCATCAATGAGTTTTAAGATACTTCGCTTTAAATCGTATATATTTCCTGAGTATAAATCATGACGTCCAACACTATCTTTAAACAGTGTATCACCCGTAAATATATAGTTTTCGAAGAGAAATGAGACTGAACCCTTGGTATGTCCAGGAGTTGAAATGACTTTAACAACTTTATCTGAAAGTTGGATAACATCACCATCTTTTAATAAGTGAAGTTTTAAATCTTTTCTCTTAAACTGTCTTTTTTCTTTTTCTTGGTTATAACCATTGTATTGGTCTTCAAAAAGTAATGCAGCATCATCTTGATGAATGTAAACAGGAACATCAAAATTATGCAATAAATGCACATGATCAGAATGTGCATGCGTAACTAATATACCGTCTAACATTTGGTCACCTAGCTTTGCTAGAATTTGATCCAAACTATGAGCAGGGTCGATTAATAGACAATGTCCATATCGACATATTAAGTAGCTGTGGGATAGCTCTTCAGTGCCTTTAAATTGATATAACATAGGTTTTTAAATAGAAAAAAAACTATCTTTGATAGTTTATTTCTTTTCTTTATGAACGGTATAAGTTCTTGAATGTGGACAATACTTTCTCATTTCTAAACGATCTGGTGTTGTCTTTTTATTTTTAGTAGTGTAATAATTTTCATTCCCACATTCAGTACAAACTAATTTGACTAATTCGCGCATGAAACTTCCCTCCAAACTTGCATATTAAGTATAACAAATAAAGTCTTTTATTTCAACATAAAAATCTATGTATTTGATAAATGAATCTCGTAATCACATACTTCCTCATAAAAACTCTTTTCATGAGAAACCAAAATGATTGTACCTTGATAATTAATTAAAGCTTGTTTTAATGCTTCTTTAGCATTTTTATCTAAGTGATTTGTTGGTTCATCCAAGATTAAAACATTTGATTTATAGTCTCTGGTTAATGCGAACTTAACCTTTGTTTTTTCTCCACCAGACAAGGTTTTTAACGGACGATTTGCCATTTCAAAATCGATACCAAAACTTGCAAGTACACCCATCGTTTGTTTTCTTTCATACTCCGGGTTTTCATTATGAACAAGTTCAAATGGTGTCTTCTCACCATCTAGTTTAATATCTTGTTCATAATAAAGAATATCAGCAGTATCAATCCAAGAAAATGAACCTCCTAAAGGCTCTAATTGGCCCATAATCGTTTTAATAAATGTTGATTTACCAATACCGTTTTTACCTGTAATAGCTACTTTATCTCCCTTAACTATTTTAAAATCTAAGGGTTCGACTAAAACACTTGAGTAACCAATTTCTAAATCTTTAACTTTTAAAACATCACGACCAGTTGGAGAAGCATTTTTGAATTCAATTCTTAAATGTTTATCAGTTAATGGTTTAGAAACTCTAACAACTTTTTCTAACATCTTTCGACGAGATTTTGCCATGTTTGTCGTTGATGCTCTAGCAATATTTCTTTTAATAAAGTCTTCTGTTTTAGCAATAAACTTTTGTTGGTTTTCGAAAGCTTTATTTTGTTGTTCGATACGTAATTCACGTTCCTGTAAATAGAACTCAAAATTACCTTTATATCTTGAAATTTGAGTACCTTCTAATGCAAATACCGTCTTAGCAATACTTCTTAAAAAATATTCATCATGTGATACTACAATAAAAGTTTTAGGTGTTTTATTTAAAAAATTAATTAACCAGTCAATGTGCTTAATATCTAAAAAGTTAGTTGGCTCATCAAGTAATAAGACATCCACATCTTGAAGTAAAAGTTTACCCAAAATGAGTTTAGCTCTCATTCCACCAGATAGTGTATTGATTTTAGAATCCAGTAAGGATACATCTAAACCCAACCCATTCATGACATTCGAAATTGTCGATGAGATTGCATAGAAATTATCTTTTTCTAATTCTTCCTCGAGCGCGTGCGCGCGTTTCAATATCTTATCGTATTGTGATTCTGCTGCTGTTGCAATTGATTCATATAATTCTTGTATCTGTTTTTCCTTTTCAAATAGAGGTAAAAACACATCGTAAAGATAAGTTTTAACATCGGACTTTGGATCAAGTGTTGCATATTGATCTAAGTAACCAACTTTTTTATAGTTTACCCATTCGATTGTTCCTCTATCAGGAGATAATGATTTACTCAAAAGTTTTAAAAGTGTTGATTTACCTGCACCATTTGGTCCAACTAAAACTGCATGTTCACCTTCAAAAAGACGCATACTAGCATCTTTATATAAGTTTTCTCCTGCATATGAAAATGTTAGATTATTTACTTCTAATAAACTCATTTAATACCTTCTTTTAATACTTCCTCTAACTCATTATAAGGAATCACAACATAATCCCAAACTTTAGTTTTAGGTGTTGTGAATTTTATTTCATTTTCATCATATTGGTACATGAAAGGTCCTTCACTTGGATAAATAATTACTAATTTTCTTCCAGGTAGTTTAGAGAACACAGTTTGATCTGTATATTGAACCTTTCCACTAAATCTTTTTTCCCAAATTATTTTTGAATTAAATTTGAATTTTACATTTGGTTTAATCTTTAAAAACTTTACATAATATGATTGCTCGTTAAAGGTAAACTTGGGATGATGTCCATTCTCATCAAGTTTTCCGTATTGTTCTAATATGTTTTTAATTTGTTGGACAATGAGGTGATCTTTTTCAAGTTGTTTACTAACAAAATAATATGTTAAATATATAGCAACTAAAATGACAGCACCAAAAATAATAAAATATAATGGATCCATTAAATTTTCACAACCTTTACATCAATTAATTGATTTCCCTTAAATGTATTTATATAATGATATCTTCGATCATCATTTAACAGGTTATCTAAAAAGTATCGAATGTTATATGAAACACCTAGATTTTCAATATCACATAACCAAGATGGAGTCTTCCATTCAAGAATGCCCTCATCAGTTGAAATTGGTGTTTCTAAAATAAAATCAGAAGGTAATTCAACATAAAAAATATGCATTCCATTATCATATGCTTTAAACTCATCGTTCCAAGTAAGGATTCCTTTATCTTTGACTTGGGATGCTTCAACTTTAATACCTGTTTCTTCTAGAATTTCTCTCATGATACACTCAAGTGGAGTTTCATTTTCTTGTCGTTTTCCACCAATACCATTCCACATTCCCATCCAAGGACTCTTTAGACGATTCATCATCAATATTCGATCGTTTCTTTTAATAAAAGCTAATGTATATTTGTATGACATAAATAATTACCTTCTTACCTCAAACATTATAACATTATTACATAATAATTCATAAAAAAATAGAGTTTTATCTACTACTAATTATCTAAAAATGCGCCAATTTTTGACAATTAGATAACAGCCATAAAACTCTATTTTGTAATGGGCCTCATGATATGTATTGTTTAGGGAGAATACAATATTGGGAGGCAGTCTCAGAGGGGAGAGCTCTAAGACGATTAAATTTATAGTTTTTCTTTTAGTAGTTGATTTTTAACAGGTTAAAAAGAACCTGTAAAAATCAATTTTAAAATACGTAGTTAGGTGGTATAATAATTGCAGTGATTAAGGATTCACTGGACCAGCAGGTGGTACCCAATCTGGTGCTTCAATATCTTTGTATCCAACAGCAGTTGCCTCATGCTTATCAACAAACTTACCAGAAGTTTGGAAAGATCCAGTTACTAAGAATGCTGCCAAAATCACTAATGCAACGATTGATAATAGTTTTTTCATCAAAATCACCTCATGGCTATATTTTACAAAACAATTAATAAAATGCACACGACATATATGTCGTATCGTGAAAGGAGATTTGAAATGCTGATTGATAGCTCAAAAGAACTAGCTTTATTCCTTGAAAAAATGCGTTTTTTACGCGGAATTTCTCAAGAAGACTTTACCGAAGGTATCATTTCAAATCGTCAATATCAACGCTATGTTCGTGGTGAATCTCCGATGCCTTATCACTTGATCGACCTTTTTGCTGAAAGATTAAATGTCAAAAAGGAAGCACTTCTTTTAGAGTTTGATAATCATACTCTTAAAGAAACTTTAAATATAACTAACTACTACTCCGCAGTTTTCAATCGAGATATAGAACAAATTAGTAAATCAAAAAGTTTAATTGATCCTGAGTATATCATTGATCCAGATAACAGAAAACTTTATACATTCACTAAATTAAATGAAGATTTTATCTTCAAGCGAATTTCAGCTGATGATTGTAAAAAGGGGTTATTGGACTTAATCGAATATCCAAAGATTTTATCTCAAAGTGCAATGTCCATTCTTGAAGTGAATACATTAACCAGATTAATGGACTTCGTGACTCCAAAAGAACAAGAGGAGATTGCAGTAAAAATTGGGCACTTCCTAGAAAACCCAGATTTAGTTTGGTCTGGTAATCAAACAATCACTTTAAATATTCTAATTTTCAAACTTGCCCAATACTATGGAATGAAAGACAATCATAAGGCTGTGATTACATTTTGTAATCTAGGTATTAAGTTTAACATGAGAACTAAATCACTTAATAATTTGGATTATTACTTCTATTTCTTAGCATTTGCATACTATAATCTTAAAGAACAATCAAAATATGAAGAGAGCTTATACAAGTGTTATGGTGCATTAATCGCTAACAATAGTCAATCTAGACTACTACACATTACTCAATTAATTGAAAAAGATTTCAATATCAACTTCAAAGAATTTATCATCAATTATCTAAAAGATAAGCCCGGTCTATAAGACCAGGCTTTTTTATGCTTTATTAACTGCTTTTTCCATCCACTTCTTTAACGCAAGTAATCCCAGCGTAAAGATTGCTATTACTGGAAGTAATAAACCAATGCATAATCCAATCACTTGTAACAGTGAACTTTTCGTTGGATCCATAAATCCATATGGATACCAATGTGTCCATGGCCCAAGACTAAGTATAACTGTAAAACACACGGTTGGTAAAATTAGTGAAACCCAGAAATGTCTTAATCTTATTCCTGGTGTTACTAACAAGAAATAGAAAATTGGGTAAAGTATTGGGTTTATTGTATGTACAATATGGCCATCAAAATTCACATCTCCATCACTGACTAACGTATGGAAAATGATACCAGTCATCAAAATTGCTACCAATCCTATGACTGCAAAATATTTAAACCAATTTTTATCCTTATAACCTGTTAAATATAATGTTACGACAACAAATATAAGTATATTTGATATATTTGTATAAAGTCTTAAACGATTAAATATTTCTAAGAAATCATCATTGAAGAACATTTGTACAACACCATATAGGTGTACTAACCAAATAATGCCTGCAATAATGAATCTAACTTTATCGTTAGAACGTAACTTTAAAATAAAGTTTTCTTCCATTTACTCATCTCCTTTTAAGAAACATTATACTCGTAACATTTTTAAAAATGGTTAATTTGACTTCTTCCCTTTTCTAAATAAGATGATTGTAGCAACTCCTAATGATAAAAGTAAAGATGTTCCACCGCAAATTGACCAAAGTATAACTGAGTTAGAATTGGTTGTATCTGATTCGATGATTTCAGGTAAATTTTCAACATTAATCATTACTTCAAAATTAATAACCTGATCTTTGTTTACCGCTTTTAAAGTCACTTTATATAAGCCAGCTTCTTTAGTACTGTTTTCATACTCATTAGTTAAAATTTCTAATGTATCGTATTTTAATAAAATACGTGACTTAATTAAGTCTAGCAATTCTAAATCTGATAAAACTTCATTAGAATTCAAATTAATTTTATTCAAATTGATATAAATTATTGGTGCTTCATTATCCAAAACTTCAATTGAAATAGTAAAAGTTGATTCATTGCCTGACTTATCTTTAGCACCGATTAAAATACCAAAATTTCCAGTTACAAATTGTTCGTAATTTGATGTAATTATATAAGGTTTAATCACACCATCAATTTCATCAACTACATTAAGACTATTTAAAATTTGATTGATTGATAATGTTTCATCAGCATTCATCTTAATTTCTGAATTACCTGTAATTACTGGAGCTACATTATCAACCACTTTAATGATTTGGGTTGCAGTAGCTTTATTACCTGCGATATCGAGTACATTAAATGTAAGTTCATATTCACCAACTTTAGATTCATTACCTAAATATGTATTTTTAACAACTTCAAATCTTAAGACATTTCGTTTAGATAGATTATCAGTAACATCTACATTAGTAAAATAACTATCTAAATCAAAATTATCTTTATAAGATATTTCAATAATCTCTAGTGGAGCAATCACTGGTGCAATCGTATCGCTAACACTGATAGTATATTCGAAGAATACTAAATTATTTGCATGATCATGTGCACTTAGTTTAACGAAATAATCACCAAGTGTTCTTTCATTTCCAGTATAATTTTCTTCAATAACAGTAATCGTAGATGAAACATTACCATCATTTTTATCCCAAGCAATTAACCATGAATTGATTTCATCAATGGTTAATGGATTTTCAACATCAGATTTAACTGTAAAATAATTTTCTACTTTTTTTATCTTATTTGATAAATTAAAGTATATTTCTACTGTTGGATTAATTCTGACATTCTCTTCAACTTCATCTGTTCTAAATATTAGAAATCCTTGTCTTGCATTTTGAGTATCAATTTCAAAATATTCAAAATCATTTGATGAAAATAATACTTCATTATATTCTGATCCTATGGCAACTAAATCTTGATAAAGACTCTTGATTCTTACTACATATCTTTTTGCTTCAAAATCAAAATCCCTAATATCAATTGTTTTATTACCGTTATAAGTAACATAAACTTTACCATCTTCTTCTTTTAAGTCAAAAGGTGACTTCTCTTCGATATGTTGTAATGTGATTTCATCTCCAACATATCCAAATGCATAATTTGATGTGGTAATAACTAACCCACATAGTAAGACAATTAGTATATAAAATTTGTTTTTCATGTCTTCTTCCTCGCTTTCAAAAATATAGTAGCGAAAAGAAGTAACTTTTTCTTTTTTATCATTGACATTTTTAATCACACTGTTGTACAATAAACATGCGTTAAATGCACTCTTAGCTCAGCTGGTAGAGCAATTGACTCTTAATCAATGGGTCGTGGGTTCGAGCCCCACAGAGTGTACCATCTTGCAATAATCAAATCATACTTTAAAAAGTATGGTTTTTTTTATCTAAGATTTAAAATAATTTTATTTTATATATAAAGTTATTACTACAATAATATTCAATTTAGAATTGACTAATATAGTTAAAATACTAAAATTAATATGTAGCGTATCAACAAACGAGATTAATTTCCCGTAATACGCTACTTTTTTTATTAAATTTAAATTATTTTTTATCTTTTGATTATGTTATTTTTTCGACATTTTCATAAAATTTTGAAAGACTTTCATTGGTTTTCATGTATAAAATGCACTTATTAAAGCTTTAAATTATACGAATTATGCAACTTACCGTTAAATTTATGTAACTTTTTGTGATTGGGTTTTCATAATTTTCATCAAGTGCTATACTTATTGTCATAGTTAAATAAACAAGGAGGATGCAAAATGAAGAAATTAGCTTTAATTATGTTCTCTTTACTAGCCGTATTATTAGTAGGTTGTACAGAGGAAGTCGTTTATGAAACAATGGATGCAACTTTTGAATTATCAAAGAAGGCTTCTTTTGATGTGGTAGAATTTGATGAGAATCATGAATATTTAGTTTTTGCTTTAGACTACACATTCGAAATTGTATCTGTTTATGATAGAGTATACAATCAAGATGGCACTTACACTGCAGAACTAAATGGTGATTTAGTTGTTAATGTATCTGGTAAATATGAATTATTAAATAATGTAGTTACTTTAAAATACGAAGTTGCTGAGAAAGCATTTGAAGTTGTATATAACGTAGTTAATGATTCACTAAAAAACGCTGATGAATCAACAGTATATGCTAAATCAGAAATCTTTGAGGTATCATTATCTGGTAAATATACAATTGATACAACAACTTCATCATTACCAGAAGATTTACAATTCATCAAGATCTATCAAATTGTATTTACAGACAACACATATTTAATGTCATCAATTGATATTAGATATAAAGTACAAGGTTTCGTTTTAGAAGGTAATGAAGTATGCTTACTAACTAACTTCAAATATGACGAAAACAAAACTGCTGTGTTTGAAATCAACGACAACACAATTAAAATTAGTTTTGACGAATACTACGCAGTATACGTTAAAGCTTAAGAATTTATTCAAGTAAATAAAGTAGGATATTAAAATCCTACTTTTTTTATTCCAAAAATAAAGGTTTTACTTTACAATTAGATATATAGGGTGAATTAATTATGAATAAACTAGATATATCAAAATTCCAAAATGTGAAATGGGTTGCTCATAGAGGTATACCTTCTAAAACATATGAAAATACGATCACAGGTTTTAAAATAGCTGCGGAATTACCTTATTGGGGTATAGAAACAGATGTACACGAAACGCATGATGATAAATACATCATTCATCACGATGATTTTGTTAATTTTGAAGATAAACAACTTTTCATTGATAAGTTAGATAGTTCATTTTTAAGAACGATTAAATTCAACAACGGTGATACGCTTCCTTTTTTAAGTGAATATATAGAAATTTGTAAAACTTCTAATAAAGTAGCAGTCGTTGAATTAAAAGCTCCTTTTACAAGTTTAAAAATCAAGAAAATATTAGCAGAGATTGAATCATTAAATTATCTAGATAAAACAGTTATCATTTCTTTTTATTTCGACAATGTATACCAAACTAGATCTTTGAATAAAGATATTCCAATTCAACTACTATTAGGTGAATGGAATAAAGATGTGATTGATGTTGCAAGTAAATTAAAAATAGATATCAATACGCATTATTCACTATTAACCAAAGAACGAGTTGATGAATTACATAATAATGGACAACTGGTTAATTGTTGGACCGTAAATGAACCTGATGTCGCTTTAAAACTCATAGATATGGGTGTCGATTTTATTACAACAGATGGATTTTAGGAAGATAGGTGGTACAAATGAAAAAAATAGCTATTATATTCGTCTTAATATTTACATTAGTTTTAACTGCGTGTTCCTCTCAATCAGGTATCAACGGAAGGTATGAGAGAACAGTAAAATACGGTAGTACAATAGATGAATTTTCAACCAATTACGAAATATTAACATTAAAAGACGACAATACATTTACAATCGAATCTTATTTTGAACGTGAATATTCAAGTGGTTCTAACTTTACAAGTACCTTTAAGGGTGAACTTACCATAAATTTAACAGGTAGTTTTGAATATACCAATTCAGAACTCACATTAAGTTATCAAATTAAAGGTAACAATTATGTTGACTACTTTTCTAGAGTCAATGATACTTTTGTTGAAATGAACGAAGAATGGGGCACTGTATTTCATGAATATAAACGAATTACTACTGACGAGAAAGTAAAATTTGCAGGTCGATATAACTACAATAGTGATGCCTCAAAAACACCAAAACTCTTTGATGCAAGTAAAATCGCAGCAATTGAAATTGAAGGTAGCAATTACCAATTTAAATCAACAGATGGTGTTGTAAACTATAGTGGTAAAATTACTTTCGGTATTAAAGGTGCACTTATGCCAAACTTTAGACCGGTAAATACCCCTTATGCAGTTGTTGTTATAGGTAACAGACAACTCATTATTAAAACTGCAGTCTATGAATTTGTATACGATAAAGTATACTAAGAATTGAACCACCAGAAGGTGGTTTTTTTTACGCAAAATAAAAAGAGGCTTAATAAGCCTCTTACTTACAATGTTAGTATCTAATTTTTCTACCTTTTTCGTAATATTTAACTGCATTTTTTTGGTAGATAATTTTATTGTTTTCTAGAATCATTAACCCATCTTCATGAATTGTATAGATAGGTCTTTCATCTAAATGTGAAACTCTTCTTATTCCTTTCTTTTGTTTTTTTCTACGTCGATAATGTACTTCTACACCAAAATCTCTGATTAAGTCTAAACCTTCACTTAACATAAATTTCTTATAATCGTAATCCGGTGAAATGTGGAACCAATTGAATTGAATCATTGTTCCAGCAGATGGACCCATAAAAATTTTGTTTGTAAGATTTTTTAAGTATTCTAATAAATCATATTTTTTTAGTCTTTCAACAAACAGATCTGGTGCACCACCTGGTAAGAAAATAATGTCAGCAGCTTCGATTTTAGCTTTTGCTGATTCAATTGTATCCTTATCATAGATAATCCAATCTACATTCTCTTCTTTAATACCATAGTTTAAAAGCGGTGTTAAAATATGCAAATACCATCTACCTTCTGGTGCAGTATAGCTAGCCTCATATAAATCTTGACGGAATGCAACATTAAAAAATGAGAATGCTATGACACAAATCTTTGAGTCTTCTTTAATGTACTTTTTTAAAACCGGGATGACATCTTGTCGTCCATAAATTGAGTGTGAACTTAATATATTTATCATAATATATATATTGTATCAAAGTACGTA